>JARXKQ010000168.1 GCA_030271555.1 Chloroflexota bacterium
CAGGTCGATGATCCAGTCCGCGGTCTTGATCACGTCGAGATTGTGCTCGATCACGATGACCGTGTTGCCGTTGTCGACGAGGCGATGCAGGACGTGGAGCAGCTTCTCAACGTCGGCGAAGTGCAGGCCCGTCGTCGGCTCATCGAGCAGGTACACCGTCTTGCCCGTTGCGCGCCGTGACAGCTCCGTCGCGAGCTTGACGCGCTGCGCCTCGCCGCCCGACAGGGTTGTCGCCGGCTGGCCCAGGCGCATGTAACCCAGGCCAACGTCGACCAAGGTCGCCAGCTTCGTCCGGATCTGCGGCACGGCGCTGAAGAATTCAAGCGCCTCGTCGAGTGTCAGGTCGAGGACGTCCGCGATCGTGCGGCCCTTGTAGTGGATCTCGAGCGCCTCACGGTTGTAGCGCTTGCAGCCGCACACGTCGCAGGTCACGTAGACGTCGGGCAGGAATTGCATCTCGACTTTGAGCACGCCGTCGCCCTTGCAGTTCTCGCAGCGACCGCCCTTGACGTTGAACGAGAAGCGGCCCGCGCCATAGCCGCGCATGCGCGCCTCAGGCACGCCGGCGAACAGCTCGCGGATGGGCGTGAACAGGCCCACGTACGTCGCCGGATTGGAGCGCGGCGTCCGGCCGATGGGCGACTGGTCGATCTCGATCACCTTGTCGACCGCGGCCACGCCCTCGAGCGCGTCGTGCTCGCCCGGGTCATCGCGCGAACCATTGAGCGCGCGGTTCAACGCGCGGAAAAGGATCTCCGTGACGAGTGTGCTTTTGCCGCTGCCGCTGACGCCCGTTACCGCGGTCATCGTGCCCAGGGGGAACTTGACGGTGACGTTCTTCAGGTTGTGGGCGCGCGCGTTCTTGATGGTGAGCGCCTTGCCGTTGCCCGCCCGGCGCTTCTCCGGAATGGCCACCATCTGCTCGCCGCGGAGATATGCGCCGGTGATCGAGCGCGGCTCGGCCAGCAACTTGGCGAGCGACCCATTGCTGATCACCTCGCCGCCGTGCTCGCCCGCGCCGGGGCCAATGTCCAGCACCCAGTCGGCCGTTCGGATCGTCTCCTCGTCGTGCTCGACCACGATCAGCGTGTTGCCCAGGTCGCGCAGGCGGACGAGCGTCGCGATGAGCTTGGCGTTGTCCTTCTGATGCAGGCCGATCGTGGGCTCATCGAGGATGTACAGGACGCCCATCAGGCTCGAACCGATCTGTGTCGCGAGCCGGATGCGCTGGGCCTCACCGCCGCTCAGGGTCGAGGACGTCCGATCGATCGTGAGGTAGTCCAGCCCGACATCGACCAGGAAGCCAAGGCGCGAGCGGATCTCCTTCAGCACCTGTCGGCCGATCGTCTGCTCGCGCTCTGACAGCCGACTTGGCAGGACTTCTGCCCAGCTCAACGCGTCGGTGACCGACTTGTCCGACACCTGGGCGATGTTCAGCCCATCGACGGTAACGCTCAGTGCCTCCGGCTTGAGCCGCGTGCCGCCACACGTGGGGCACGGCTTGGCGACCATGAACTTCTCGAGCTCCTGCTTGACCCACTCCGAGTCAGTCTCGCGGTAGCGCCGCTCGATATTGGGCAGCAGCCCTTCGAAGTTCGCGTCGTAGTAGTTGGTGTGGCCTTCATGGCGATAGCCGATGCGCACCTTCTCGCCGCGCGGCGAAGTGAGCAGGTAATTCAGGTCCTTCTTGGCGAGCTTGCCCAGCGGCACGTTGGTCTTGAAGCCCTGCCGCTTGGCGACCGCTTCAACGACCTTGCCGTACCACGAGTCGGTCAGGGTCATGCGCGACCAGGGCAGCAAGCCGCCGTCGTCGATCGAGCGGTTGCGGTCGATTATCCGGTCGGGGTCGAACTCCATGCGCATCCCCAGGCCAGTGCATGCCGGGCAGGCGCCGTGGGGCGAGTTGAACGAAAACGAGCGCGGCTCGAGCTCGTCGATCGTGTAGCCGTCAAACGGGCAGCTGTACTTCTCGCTGTAGCGCTGCTCCTCGAACGCGGCGTCGTCGGCGGAGGCGACGACCATGACGCCCTCGCCCAGGCGCAGCGCGGTCTCGACGGAGTCGGCGAAGCGACTCCGTTCCGGATTGGGATTGCTCTCGTCGTAGGGCTTGCCATCGTCGTCGGCGTGGCGCACCACGAGACGGTCAACGACCACCTCGATCGTGTGGCGCTTGTACTTGTCGAGCGACTTGACCTCGTCAAGCTCGAGCATCTCGCCATCCACGCGGACGCGCACAAAACCCTGCTTACGCGCGGCATCAAAGACGCGGTCGCCTTCCGTCTTGCGGTCACGGATGAGCGGGCCCAGGACGAGGATGCGCGACTCATCCGGCAAGGCGAGGATCTGGTCGACGATCTGTTGAACGCTCTGGCGCTGGATCTCATGGCCGTTGGGGCAATGCGGATGGCCCACGCGCGCGAAGATCAATCGCAGATGGTCGTAGATCTCAGTCACAGTGCCCACGGTTGAGCGTGGGTTGCGCGACGCGCCCTTCTGGTCGATCGAGATAGCCGGCGAGAGGCCATCGATCTGGTCGACGTCCGGCTTCTCCATCTGGCCCAGGAACTGGCGCGCGTAGGCGCTCAGCGACTCGACGTAGCGGCGCTGGCCCTCGGCGTAGATCGTGTCGAAGGCCAGGCTCGACTTGCCGCTGCCCGACAAGCCGGTGATGACCACCAGGCGATCGCGCGGCAGCTCGACGGTGATGTTCTTGAGGTTGTGTTCGCGCGCGCCGCGTACGACGAGCAAATCCTGGGTCATATGTGTCCCGAGCGGCACGAGCTCATTATAGAACGGATGATCACTTTGGTCCGCGGCGCGCGGCCGCTCGCGGGCGTCCTGTGGCAGCGTACCCCGTCGGCCAAAAGCCGGAATTTAGGGGAGCGTCCGCCCGCCGCCCCCGGCGCTGCCATCAACCTGCTCGATCCATTGGGCGCGCCACGCGGGGGCGGCGAACGGTTCGGCCCAGTACTCAGTCTCGCGGTAGACCTTGCCGTCGCGCAGCTCGACCAGAATGATTGCCCGCCAGGTCTTGCCGTCGGGATAGGTGATCTCCCACACGCCCGACCAGTTCTCGCCCTCGCCGGCAACCTGATAGGCGCCGCCCAGGGGCGAGACCGCCCAGCGGTCCTCGCTCCCGACAAGTTTTCCTTCTGGAGCGAGCTCAGGCGCCCCACCGGGGTAATGCTCCAGGATCGCGCGCATGTTGGCGTCGCCGCGCACGATCTCGCCCGACTGCGGCCACACGGCCACCCAGTCGGCATGGCGCAGCGCGCCCTGCGTGTCGTAGTCGTGGTCGACCTGGGCGGCGAGGTAGCGGCGCACGACCTCAGCGTTCGTCATGTGGCTCTCGCGGTAACGCCCAAGTGGTGGAATTCGAGCCGATTGATGCCTGTGGGCTGGCTCGAGGTGGTTACCAGCAACACGTTGTCGTTGTCGGCACTTACGCCCCGTTGGGCACGCCACGCGGCCTCCATCTGGTCGTTCAGCGGCACGCTCTTGGCACCTGCCGGCAGGACGAGCGGCACCACCCCGCGCCGCACGGCGAGCCGGCGCGCCACCACCGGACTGAGCGTGAACGCCACGACGGGCACGCCCGGCCGCTGCAATGACAGCAGCTCCGCCGTGCGACCCGTTCGCGTAAAGCACCAGACCTGGCCGACGCCGTTGCGCGCAGCGACGTAGCTCGCCGCGGCAATCATCTCGTCAGCCGGGGTCTTGCCGAAAGCGACACCGGCGCCGGCCATCAAGTCAGCGCCGGACGCCTCCGTAGCCACGCAGATCCGCTCCAGGGCGTGCAACGCCTCAACCGGGTACTCGCCGATCGCTGTCTCGGCCGACAGCATCACCGCGTCCGCGCCATCGATAACCGCGTTGGCGACATCACTCGCCTCGGCCCGGGTCGGCCGTGCAGCGCTGGTCATACTCTCGAGCATCTGGGTTGCCACGATCGTGAAGCAACCGGCCGCGGTCGCGCGGCGCACGAGGTCCTTCTGGATCATGGGCACGTTCTCGAACGGGATGTCCACGCCCAGGTCGCCGCGCGCGACCATGATCCCATCCGCGGCGGCAGCGATCGCGTCGAAATCGTCGAGCGCCGCGCGTGTCTCGATCTTGGCAACGACGCGCGGCCAGTCTGCGGGGAGCAGCTGCT
>JARXKQ010000169.1 GCA_030271555.1 Chloroflexota bacterium
CTCGAGGGCAGCGCGGAACCGCTGGGCGCCTTGGACGGCTGGTCAACGCCGGACGAAGCCGCGCTCGTGCTGACTCATCCCTTGATTGGCTTCTTCGCCCATAACCGGGGCAGTGGCGTCGGTCGCTACGAGGTTTGGCATGCCCCGCTCAAGCTGACCATGGGTCGCGCGCTCGAGGCCCATTTCAGCGCGTTCGAAGACCGCGGCCTCATCCGGCCCGGGCAGGAACCGCACTCGGTGCTGCTCCAGCGGTCGACCGACTTCGTCGTCTTGCTGCCCCCGACGCGGGTCCGCCGCTAGTCGAGCAGCTCGAGGTTGGCGAAGGAGGCGAGCAGCTTTTTGATGCCGGCCCCGGGGAAGGCGACCGTGACTTCCTCGTCTTCGCGCGTCAGCTTCGACGTCACGACAGTGCCCTCACCGAATGCCGAGTGGCGGACGCGGTCGCCGTCGCGGAAGTGGCGCTCCCCGGGGATCACGGGTCGCTCAACCGCGGCCGGTCTTGAGGGCACAGCAGACGGAGCGTCGCCTCCGCCGTAGTACGCCGCGCGCCGCGCGGCCAGGTCGCGTGACGGCTGGAAGAGCTCGCCCTCTCGGGGTGCGCCGACCGGTGGCGTGTAACCGCCACCCGGCGGCAAGATGCGCGGCGCCGTTCGCCGCCCCACGAGCCGCGAGCCGCCGCGCGGCCCCAGGATGTTGCCCAGGTCGTAGCCCACCGTCCCCTGCCGCTCGCCCCGTTCGTCGGGCGGTCGCTGGTCGTCGTCGCCAAAGCCGTCGTCCGGCGCGACGAGCCTGGGCCCATGCATGAGGTCGGCCGGAATCTCCATTAGGAAGCGCGACGGGATCGAGAAGCCACCGCGGCCCCACGTCGCGCGCGTCGCGGCGTGCGTCAGGTACAGCCGGTGCCGCGCGCGAGTCAGCCCCACGTACGCCAGGCGCCGCTCCTCCTCCATCTGCTTCTGATCGTCCAACGCGCGCGAGTGCGGGAAGACCACTTCCTCGAGCCCGGTGATGAACACCGCGTCGAACTCGAGCCCCTTAGCGGCGTGCATCGTGATCAGCGTGACCGCGTCGGAGTCCTTCTCATACGAGTCCTGGTCGGCCACGAGAGCCGTTTCTTCGAGCAGGCGGTCCACCGCATCGTCGGGATCCAGGTCGCCGTAGCGGGTCACGACTTCGCGCAGTTCCAGCAGGTTGGCCCAGCGGTCTTCGCCCTCCTGCGATCCGTCGGCCAGCATCGCCCGGTAGCCGCTGCGCTCGAGCACGTCGTCGAGCAGGTCCGGCAGATCGAGCACCCCCACGCGCTGTCGGAGCGAGGTGACCATGTCGACGAAGCTGGCGATGGCCGCCCGGGTCCGACTCCCCCCGTCCTCCCGACGCGACAGCTCCACCAGCGCAACCCAGACGTTGCCGGCGCGCTTGGCTGCTTCCTCGCGCACCGCTGCGACCGTCTTCTCGCCGATGCCGCGTGCCGGGACGTTGATGATCCGCTCGTACGCCGCCCCGTCGTAGTCACTGCGCAGGACGCGCAGGTATGCGAGCGCGTCCTTTACCTCGCGCCGCTGGTAGAACCTGGTGCCGCCGACCAGCTGGTAGCGCAGGCCGTAGCGCAGGAACGCCTCCTCGATTGCGCGGCTCTGAGCGTTGGTGCGATACATGACTGCGACGTCGCGTAACTTGAATTGGCGCTCGTCGCCCTCGTCGGCGCGCCGTGCGAGGAACGATCCGCCCGCGCCGCGGCCACCGACGAGTGCCTCGACCTGGCGCGCGACCCACTCCGCCTCCTCGTCCTCCGAGTCCGCCTCGAAGCGCTCGATCTGGACGCCGCGCGCGTTTTCGGTCCAGAGCTTCTTGTCCTTGCGTGCCTCGTTCCGGGAGACGACGGCATGGGCCGCGTCGAGGATGAGCTGGGTCGAGCGGTAGTTCTGCTCGAGCTTGACCACGGTCGCGTTGGGGTAGTCGCGTTCGAAGTCGAGGATGTTGCGCAGGTCGGCGCCGCGCCACGAGTAGATGCTCTGGTCGTCGTCGCCCACCACGGCCACGTTCTTGCGGGTGCCGGCCAGTGCACGGATCCACAGGTATTGGGCGCGGTTCGTGTCCTGGTACTCGTCGACATGCAGGTAGCGCCACCGGTCGTGGTAGTGGGTGAGCACGCCCGGCGCTTGCTCAAAAAGCCGCACGGCCTCGTTGAGCAAGTCATCGAAGTCCAGAGCGCCCTGCTCGCGCAGACGCGCCTGATAGCGCTCGTACGCCTTGGCCGCGACCTCCTCGTGGTAGCCGTGTGCCGCTTCCGCCGCCTGATGTGGGTTGAGTAGGTCGTTCTTCCAGCGGCCGATCTGGCCCAGGATCACCTGCGGCTTGAGCTCGCTCGAGCCGACCAGCTCGAGGTTGCGCATGACCAGCTTCATCGTCGAGGTCTGGTCGTCGACGTCATAGATGGTGAAGCGCGGGTCGATGCCTATGGCGCTGCCATCGCGCCGCAGGACACGGGCACACAGCGCATGGAACGTGCCCATCGCGACGTCGCGCGCCTGCTCGCCGACGAGCGCCAGGATCCGGGCGCGCATCTCGGCCGCGGCCTTGTTGGTGAACGTCACGGCCAGGATCTGCCACGGCTTCACGTTCTTGACGCCGATCAGGTACGCGACGCGGTGCGCCAGGACGCGCGTCTTGCCGGAACCCGCGCCGGCGAGGATCAGCAGCGGCCCTTCCGTGGTGGTCACGGCACGTGCCTGTTCGGGGTTGAGGCGCGACACGATCTTGGCCGCCAGCGCCTCGCGATCAGCCGAGAGCGATGGCTCCGACTCTCCCGACGGCTTCTCTGCACCACGTTTAGCCGCGCTCGCGACGGGCGAAAAGAAGTCAACCGCATGCGGCGCCGCGTCGAGCACGTCCTGGCCTACCGCCGCTCGGCGGCGGGCCTGGGCCCGTGGATCGGGGGCCTCCTCGGCTAGCTCGAGGTCCTCGCCCGGGGGCGTGTCCGGCAGCGGCGGCAGCTCGGGTTCGATGGGTCGATCGGGCGCCTGCTTCACTCGGACCGATGCTAGCAAGCGCCGCCCTTCCCGGCCTTTCTATCTCAATCGATCGAACTCAATCAACAGCGGTATTGACGCGCCCCACGCGTTCGTGGGATGACCTGATCGACTTCTGGGTGAAGAAGGCGGGACCGAACACGCCTTAGCCGAAACGCGGCGGACGGCAAAGCAAAGACCCGGGCCGATTGCTCGGCCCGGGCCATTCAAGTTCTTGGAGAAAGCCGGATCTAGTAATCCATATCGTCGTGGCCGTGACCGGCCCCGCCGCCAGATTCCTTCTTCTCCGGCTTATCGGTAATCAGCGTCTCGGTCGTTAGCACCATGCCGGCGATGGACGCCGCATGCTGCAGGGCCGACCGGGTCACCTTGGCGGCGTCAACGATGCCCTTGTCGAACATGTTGACGTACTCGCCCTTGAGGGCGTCGTAGCCATCGCCGATCTTCTGGCCGCGCACCGCCGCAACGATGACCGAGCCTTCCTGACCAGCGTTCTCGGCGATCTGGCGCACCGGCGCCTCGAGCGCGCGGCGAACAATGCTCACGCCGATGGCCTCATCGCCCTCGAGCTTGAGCGCGTCTAGCGCGGGGATTGCCTGCAACAGGGCCGTCCCGCCGCCGGCGACGATGCCCTCCTCGACCGCCGCGCGGGTGGTCGAAAGCGCGTCTTCGATGCGGTGCTTCTTCTCCTTGAGCTCCACCTCGGTCGCGGCGCCGACCTTGATCACGGCGACACCACCGGCGAGCTTGGCCAGGCGCTCCTGGAGCTTCTCGCGGTCGTAGTCGGACGTGGTCTCCTCGACCTGCGCCTTGATCTGGGTCATGCGCGCCTTGATCTCATCGGCCTTGCCGCCACCGTCGACGATCGTCGTATCGTCCTTGGTCGCGACCACGCGGCGAGCGCTGCCGAAGTCCTCAGCGGTGACTGAGTCGAGCTTGCGCCCGACCTCCTCGCTGATGACCTGGGCGCCGCTCAGGATGGCCATGTCGCGCAGCATCTCCTTGCGCCGATCGCCAAAGCCGGGGGCCTTGACGGCGAGTACGGAGATGGTGCCCTTGAGCTTGTTCACGACCAGCGTGGCCAGCGCCTCGCCGTCG
>JARXKQ010000170.1 GCA_030271555.1 Chloroflexota bacterium
CCCCGACACTCGTTATCTCGTTGACCTCGATGCTGGCGCGACGCTCGTTGTCGCTCAGCAGAATCTCGCCCGGACGTCCAGCGATGCGCTGGCCCAGGAGGGCAAAAAGGTGCGTTTGACCTGGAAACGCATCCATAATCTGGCACTCAGCGCTGACGCTCAGGCGCCAGTGCAGTAGGCGGCTTCGGAGACTTCGAAGTCACGATCGGGGGGTCGTAGAGGAGGAGAGAAACTTGGCTACTCGACGCATGTTGGGTCTTGTCGCGGTGCTGGCGCTCGTCGCCGTTGCCTGCGGTGGCCCGGCCGCGACACCCACACCGGCGCCGACACCCGCGCCTACAGCGACTGCAGCGCCCACCGCGCCGCCCACCCCGGCACCGACGATCTCGTCGGTCGGGGCTGGCGAGGGTGCGCTCACCATCCTGAACTGGCCGGGCTACGTTGAGGACGGCTCGACCGACCCCAACTACGACTGGGTCCATCCGTTCCAGGATCAGACGGGCTGCCAGGTGACGTTCACGAACTTCGGCACGTCCGACGAGGCGTTCAGCCTGTTCACGACGAACCCCGATCAGTACGACGTCATCTCCGCGTCGGGCGACGCCAGCAAGCGCCTCGCGCTCGCCGGTTACGTCCAGCCGGTCAACGTTGATCTCGTGCCCAACTACGCCGACATCTACTCGTCCCTGAAGGACCAGCCGTACAACACCTTCGACGGTGTGCATTACGGCATCCCCCATGGCCGAGGCGCCAACCAGCTGATGTGGCGCACCGACAAGGCGTCCGACCAGACCCGCTGGGACCAGGAGATGTTCAATCCGGACACGACCCTGAACCTGTCGGTCTACGACGCTCCGGTGTACATCGCCGACGCGGCGGTCGAGCTGATGGACACCGATCCGACGCTTGGCATCACCAATCCCTACGCCCTTGACGAGGCCCAGTTCCAGGCGGCAATCAACCTGCTGACCGCCCAGCGGCCACACGTCAAGACCTACTGGACTGACTACGTCGCACAGATGGACTCGTTCCGCAACGGCGACGTCGACCTGGGCACCACGTGGCAGGTCATCGCGAATCTGCTCCAGGCGGAGACTCCGGCAGTGCCGGTGAGCATCGCCAACCCCGCAGAGGGTGCGACGGGCTGGTCCGACACCTGGATGGTCAACAGCAAGACGCAGCACATCAACTGCGCCTACATGTGGCTCAACTACGTCGCGTCACCTGAGGTGAACGGCCGCATCGCTTACTGGTTCGGCGAGGCGCCGGGCAACAGCAAGTCGTGCGACTTCATCGCCAGCGCTGATGGCTTCAGCGACGCGACCCACTGCGACATCTTCCATGCGGCGGACAACGATCCGTTCTGGACCAATGTCCACTACTGGCAGACGCCTGAGAAGACCTGCGTTGACGGCCGCACGGACGTCCAATGCAAGGACTTCGATGACTGGTCGTCGGCTTGGACGACGCTCAAGGGTTAGCGTCAACCAGCCCGTCAACCTGAGTCAGGAACTTTGATGCGTGGCCCGAGACGGTTCGCCGGCTCGGGCCACGTCTCTATCCCATGACCCGCGCCTGAGATGACAGCAGCCGCTCCACCCATGGGCCCACCGCCCGCGCGCTCTTTCCGTCGCGGCCTCGCCGCCTGGATGGAGCGTCACCCGCGGCTGCGCCTGCTGCTTCTACTGGGCCTGCCGCTCGGCGCACTCGTC
The DNA here is from genome assembly GCA_030271555.1 of Chloroflexota bacterium. Lineage (GTDB taxonomy): Bacteria > Chloroflexota > Limnocylindria > Limnocylindrales > CSP1-4 > JALYGJ01. The sequence continues at coordinate 1,713 of JARXKQ010000170.1, forward strand.
CTCATCTACTTCGGATCGCTTGCGATCCTGTTCCTCAACGCCTTCTGGCAGCGCGACACGTTCACTGGCCTCGTGCAGCGCGATTTCACTCTCGAAAACTTCCTCGACCTGGCCCGGCCGGTGTTCATCACGGTCACGCTGCGCACGCTGGTCATGGCCGCCGCCGTGACACTGACGTGCGCCGCGATTGCGTTCCCGATCTCGTACTACATGGCGCGCGTTGCCTCCCCCCGGGTGCGCGGCGCGATGGTCGTCGCGGTGCTCATGCCGCTGTGGGCGAGCTACCTCATCAAGATCTATTCGTGGAAGCTGATCCTGAGCGAGGACGGCGTGCTCAACTGGGCGCTGTCGCCCTTTGGCCTCAAAGGGCCGGGCTTCGGTGAAGTCGGCTTGTGGCTCGTCTTCACCTATCTATGGCTGCCGTACATGATCCTGCCGCTGTTCGCTGGCCTCGAGCGGATTCCGTCGTCAGTCCTCGAGGCATCAGCCGACCTGGGCGCCAGGACCTGGACGACCTTCCGTCGAGTGATCCTGCCGCTGGCCATCCCGGCACTTGTCGCCGGGTCGATCTTCACCTTCAGTCTGACCCTGGGCGACTACATCACCCCCGGCCAGATCGCCAGCGGCAGGCAGTTCATCGGCAACCTGATCCTGGCTGACTTCGGTGTGCCCAACCTGCCGCTCGCGGCTGCGGAGGCGCTCGTGCCACTCGCGATCATCATCACTTACCTCGTCATCGCCCGGCGCCTGGGCGCCTTCGATGCGCTATGACCGTGCTGTGATGGGCCGCGGACGAATTGGCCGCCTGGGACTCCTCGTGGCGACGATCGCGGTACTGATCTTCATGTACCTGCCGCTGTCGCTGGTCATCGCCTACGCGTTCAACAAGAGCGGCACGCAGACCTGGCCGCCCACGGGGTTCACGTTGGAGTGGGTCAACGCCGCGCTCAACAACCGTGGCCTCAAGGATGCCTTCATGACGTCGGTCGGGATCGCGCTGGGCGCGACCTTTGTCGCCATGATTCTCGGCAGCCTCGCGGCAATGGGCGTCGCGCGTCACCGCTTCTTCGGCCGCGACACCGTGTCGTTCCTGCTCGTGCTGCCGATTTCCCTGCCCGGCGTCGTCACGGGCATGGCCCTGTCCACGACCTTCGCGACCACGGACCTGCCACTCGGCGTGATGGCCATCATCGTGGGCCACGCCACGTTCTGCGTCGTGCTCGTCTACAACAACGTCATCGCGCGGCTGCGGCGGGTCAGCGGGACGCTCGAAGAGGCGTCAGCCGACCTGGGCGCCGACTCATTCCAGACCTTCCGGTTCGTGACCTTCCCCCAGATGCGGACAGCCATCCTCGCCGGCGCGCTGCTCGCGTTCGCACTCAGCTTCGACGAGATCATCGTCACGTTCTTTGTCGCGGGCGGAGTCAAGACTCTGCCCATCTGGATATTCCAGAGCTTCCGCCTCGCGAATCAGGTCGCCCTGGTCAATGTGGCCGGCCTTGCCGCGATTCTGCTGAGCGTCATCCCGGTATACATCGCCACGCGCCTGACGTCCGACTCATCCACGGTCGGTCGCACCTGATCGTTTCGGCCGGATCGCGGGCGCGGCGGCGCGCGAGCCGTAGCGGGTTTCGGCATAGGCGGCGAGCTCTCCGACCAAGGTCTCGATCGCGCCGACCGCGTAGTGGGTCGGGTTCCAGGCCGCGAAGAGGGGGAGCATCAGTCGGCCGCCGCCGGCTTCGATGAAGACTGGCCGAAGGCCATAGCGGCGGTCGTCGGTCACCACTGCAACGCCCTGCCCGGAGACTGCCATCGCCTGGGCGACGTGGCCGACGTTCGCCTCAGCGGCAATGGTGTAGCGCAGGCCGGCCTCCGTAACCGCGTTGTCGAAGACCCGCCGCGTGCCGTGGCCGGGGCTCAACACGATCAGCGGCCGCTTGACGAGCTCCTCGAGACGGACCGAGCGGTGACGAGCGAGCTCGTCGCCCGCGGGAACGTAGGCCAGCACCGCGAAACGAATGACTGGTCGACTCGCGAGGCCGGCCAGTGCGGTTCCGGACGAGATGCCCACGTCGGCATTGCCCGCCAGCACCTCACCGAACACCGCGTCGGGGATCGCCTCGCGGACGATGACGCTGGCGACCTCGCCGCTGCGCTGGGCGAGAAACGGTGCGATCACGTCGCCCACCGTCGTTTCCGGCGCGACGAGCGACAACGAGATCGCGCGCGGCTCGGTCGCGGCGCGGAGGTAGTCAGTGGCGACGTCCGCGCGGCGCAGCAGATCGCGCGCGACCGGCAGAAAGACACGGCCCGCCGCGGAGAGACGCAGCCGGCCGCCGCTGCGTTCGAAGAGAGGCGCGCCGACGATCTCCTCAAGCTGCCGGATCTGGCGCGAGACCGATGGCTG
>JARXKQ010000171.1 GCA_030271555.1 Chloroflexota bacterium
GCTGACCACGGCGCGCGACATGTTCGATGCCGAGGTCTGTGAGCTGCTGCTGTTCAACAGCGACGGCACGCAAGGACGCGACGTTCGCCTGGAGGGCGATGGCGCGTCCATCGCGGCTACCAAGCTGGACTTCGAGGACGTGCGGCTTGATCCGCGCGAAGGTGTCTGGGCGCGCGTCGCCGCTGAGAGCCGCGGTGTGCTCATCCGCGACGCCAGCGCAACTCGCGCCGGAGAAGGCCCCATCGGTCGCTTGGCGGCAGGCGCTCTATCGGTCGCCGAAAGCAAGAGCGATGACACCGCCGCGCGCGTGCTCGACTACTACCGCGGCCGCGGCGTCAAAGCGGCCATGGTTGCTCCCCTCCGCGTGGAGGACAACGTTGTGGGCACGCTCCTCGTGGGCAATCGGCGCGGCTCGACTGCAGCCTGGGCCAACGCCGACCTGACGCTGCTCGAGACGCTGGCCAACCACGCGGGCGTCGCGATCGAGAACAGCCGCCAGGCTGATGAGCTGGCCCACCAGCGTGACGAGCTCGAACGCAGTGCGACCCACGACAGTCTGACGGGGCTCGCCAATCGCACGCTGTTCCGACGCCAGATCACCGACGGGCTCGCAACCAAACAGCCCGGTGCGGTGATGCTGCTCGACCTCGACCGCTTCAAGGAAGTCAACGACACCCTGGGCCACCACAACGGCGACCAGCTGTTGCGCCAGGTTGGCGCGCGACTCAATCGGCTGCGTGGCGCCAAGATGAGCGTTGCCCGACTGGGCGGTGACGAGTTTGCGCTGCTGCTCGAGGACACACCCAACGTCGATGACGTGAGCGCGGCGGTGGCCAGTCTGCTGGCCGCGTTCGACGCCGCGTTCGTAGTCCAGGGCGTGACCGTCCACGTCGAGGCGAGCGTCGGCATCAGCCTCTATCCGGCACACGGCAATGATGCCGACTCGCTGCTGCGGCGTGCGGACGTGGCCATGTACCAGGCGAAGCACGGCCACACTCGCTACCAGATCTACGAGCGCCAGAGCGACCCTTACAGCGAAGCGCGGCTGGCCCTGATGGGCGAGCTGCGGCGCGCAACCGAGCAGGGCCAGCTGAGCGTCGTCTACCAGCCCCAGCAGGCCGCTGACAGCGGCGAGATCCACAGTGTGGAGGCGCTCGTGCGCTGGCACCACCCGCAGCGGGGCGAGCTGCCGCCGGACGAGTTCATCACGCTCGCCGAGCGGTCCGAGATCATCCATCCGTTGACGCGCTTCGTCCTGGAACGCGCGATCGAGCAATCGGCCGCCTGGGCGCGCGACGGGCTCGATGTACGCGTCTCGGTCAATCTGTCCGCGCGCAACCTGCATGACGCAGGGCTGGCGACAGACATCGCGGCCATGCTCGAGCGCCACTCAGTCCCTCCGTCCAATCTCGAGCTGGAGATCACCGAGACGAGCATCGAGTCCGACCCACGCGGGACAGAGGAGCTGCTTGCGACCCTGCACGAGATGGGCGTCGGCATCGCCATCGACGACTTCGGCACCGGCTACTCCGCGTTCTCGTACTTGCAGCGCCTGCCGGTCGACGAGATCAAGATCGACCGCTCCTTCGTGATGGGCATGGAGGCCGACGAGCGCAAACACCAGATCGTGCGTTCGACCATCCAGCTCGGGCACAACATGGGCCTGCGCGTGGTCGCCGAGGGTGTCGAATCGGAGCTTGCCCAAAACGAGCTCACCAGCCTGGGGTGCGACGTGCTCCAGGGTTACCACATCGGCCGGCCAATGAGCGCCGACATGTGCGGCGCGCGCCTCCGCCGCGCGGCGGTCAGCAGGCCGCGCGTCCTGCGCCAGTCCGTTTGACGCTAAAAAGCGGCCAGACCTACAATTCGCCAGACCTCGGAACCAATTTCCGCCCGTGGCCCCCGGCTTCGCCGGGGCGTTTGCATCTAATGGACATCCCAACATGAACAACAAGCCCGCATACCTGTCCAAAGACGGTCTGGAGCAGATCCGCCAGGAGCTCGCGGAACTCGTCAACACGCGCCGCGCTGAGATCGCCGCGCGCATTCACGAGGCCAAAGAGCACGGCGACATTACCGAAAACGCCGAGTACGAGGACGCCAAGAACGAGCAGGCCTTCGTCGAGGGCCGCATCCAGGCGCTTTCCGCTCTGGTCAAGAACGCCGTGGTGATCACGGAGAACCATTCCTCGACGCACGTTCAGATCGGCTCGACCGTGACCATCCAGTCCAAGGACGGCAAAGAGAGCTTCATGATCGTTGGCTCGGCAGAGGCGTCGCCCGCGGAGGGCCGCATCTCGAACGAGTCGCCGGTGGGTCGCGCGCTGCTGGGACGCAAGAAGGGCGACGAGGTTGTCGTCACCGTCCCGGCCGGTGACTCCAAGTACAAGATCCTCTCGATTCACTGAGATGACTTCGCCCGCGGTGGACCGCGCGGCGCAGGCCTACTGGGCCGACGAGATAGCCGGCCAACAGGTCGGCCGCCAGGTCATCAACGACTCCAAGACGCCGTCGGGCACTGTCCACGTGGGCAGCCTGCGCGGTGTGGTGCTGCACGACGCCGTGCGCCGCGCCGTCGCCGAGCGCGGCATGGACGTCGAGTTCCGCTACGGAGTAGAGGACCTCGATCCCATGGATGCCCAGGCGATGCTCTCGGGCGACGCAATCGACCGCTACATGGGCGTGCCGCTGGTCAACGTCCCCGCGCCCGCGGGCAGCAGCCAGCCCAACTACGCGCGTCACTTCGCGACGCTCTTCCTAGAGACGTTCGCCGAGCTTGGCATTCGGCCGACTCTCTACTGGGCCTCAGAGAACTACCGATCCGGCGCCTACGACCCCTACGTGCAGAAGGCGCTCGACCACGCCGACGTCATCCTCGACATCTACCGCACCGTTTCGACGGTCAACCATCCAGCCGGCTGGCTGCCCATCAGCGTCATCTGCGAGAGCTGCGGCAAGATCGGCACCACTGCTGCGGCTGACTGGGACGGCGCGACCGTTGCCTACGAATGCCGTGCCGATCTCGTCACCTGGGCGAAGGGCTGCGGGTTCTCAGGGCGCGTCTCGCCGTTTGGCGGCCACGCCAAACTCGTCTGGAACGTGGACTGGGCAGCGCGCTGGGGCCTGGTTGGGGCCACGATCGAGGGTTGCGGCAAGGACCTCGCCACAGCCGGTGGCTCGCGCGACCGCGCCGATGCGATCTCGCGTCGCGTCTTCGAGCGCGAACCGCCGCTCAACATCCCGTATGAGTTCCTGAACATCGGCGGCAGGAAGATGAGCACGTCGCGGGGCACCGGCGCGGCCGCGCACGAGATCGCCGAGCTGCTGCCGCCCAACCAGCTGCGCTTCCTGTTCCTGCGCCACAAGCCCAGTCGGGCGCTCGACTTTGATCCCACCGGCGACACTCTGCCGCGTCTCTTCGATGACTTTGACCGCATCGCCGATGCCGTCGCCGGCAAGCCCACTCGCGGCGAGCTCCCGCCCGACCCTGAGCGCATCTTTGCCTTGAGCCTGGCCGACCCCGCAGCGGACCCGGCGCAGGTCGCGGCGCAGTATCGGCCGGCATTTGGTCATCTCGCGCTGCTCCTCCAGGTCCCCGGCACGGACGTCGCCGCGCGCCTCGAAACTGAGAAAGGTGCGCCACTCAGCGACGCGGAGCAGGCCTTCGCGAGCGAGCGCATTGCCGCGGCACAGCTGTGGTTGGAAGACTTTGCCCCCGACTCGGCACGGGTGGCCGTTCAATACGACCAGCTGCCCGCTGCCGCCGCCGACCTGACCGCCGACCAGAAGCGCTACCTGGGCGTGCTGGCCCGCGGAGCGTATGAGCGCAAGCCCGCCGGCGGCGAGACCTGGCAGGCGCTCATCTTCGAACTCGCCAAGGGCAACGGAATCGCTCCGGCGGACGCTTTCGGCGCGATCTATCGTTCGTTCCTGGATCGGACCAACGGTCCGCGGGCAGGTTGGCTGCTGGCTTCGCTGGAGAATGAGTTCGTGGTCGGACGGCTGGAGGGGGCTTCAAAGTGAGCGTCGGCATCCAGCGCCTGCGCGACGACGCTGACGCGATTCGCCAGGGCGCGCGCGACAAGGGGCACGACACCGCGCTCAT
>JARXKQ010000172.1 GCA_030271555.1 Chloroflexota bacterium
CTTGGGCTTGCGCGCGAGCAGATCGGTGATGCCCAGGATGCGCGCCGCTTCATCCGCGTTGGTGCCGACGATGCGCACCACCATGGGCACGTGGCGCGACTGCATGCGCCGCGCCTCAACCAGGCCGTGCGCCACCTCGTCGCCCCGGGCGATGCCGCCGAAGATGTTGACGAGGATCGCCGTGACGCTCGGGTCGCCCAAGATGAGGCTCATCGCCGCGGCGACCTTGTCGGCCTTGGCGCCACCGCCAATGTCGAGGAAGTTGGCCGGTTCGCCGCCGGCGCGCTTGATCAGGTCCATCGTCGTCATCGCGAGACCGGCGCCGTTGACCATGCAGCCAATGTTGCCGTCGAGGCGGATGAACGACAGGCCCTGCTCGCGCGCCTTGACGTCGACCGGATCCTCTTCGGCGATGTCGCGCATTGCCTCGACATCGGGATGGCGCTCGAGCGCCGAGTCGTCGATCGTGATCTTCGCGTCGAGGCACTGAAGCTCCACCCCAGAGGGGGTGTTGACGATTGCGAGAGGGTTGATCTCGACCAGGTCCGCGTCGTTGGCGAGCATCGTCGCGAACAGCCCCTTGGCGATCACAACGAACTCGCGCAGGTGGGACGTGCCCAGGCCCAGGGCGAACGCCATGCGCCGCGCCGTGAAATCGGTCAAGCCCAATAGCGGGTGGGCATGGAGCTGCTTGATCGCGTCAGGTCGCTGTTCCGCGACGACCTCGATTTCGACGCCACCCTCGCTGGAGCCCATGAGCATGACCTTGCGCGCTGACCGGTCGAGGACGCACGCGAGGTAGTACTCGTCGACGATGTCGGCCGCCGGTGCGACGAGGACGCGCTGGACGGTGGTGCCCTTGATGTCCATCCCCAGGATCTGGCCCGCGACCTGGTGCGCCTCTTCCGCTGACCCGGCGAGCTTGACTCCGCCCGCTTTGCCGCGGCCACCGACGAGCACCTGGGCCTTGATTACCACCTTGCCGGCGCCTGCGGACAGATATGCCTGGGCGGCGGCCTTCGCCTCATCGGCGGTCTGTGCGACCGAGTAGTCGGGGACCGGAAGGCCCTGGGCGAGCAGGAGCCGCTTGGCGTGGAACTCCTGCAGCTTCATTCAAGCCGGATTGTAGCCGCCGACCCCGTCGAGCCAGTCGGTGCCAAACGGCCGGGGCGCGCCGGGCGGGTTGGCCAGCGCTGCGCGCTCCGCGGCATCCCGCATGCTGCGCTTAGTCCCGCTACATTTGCGCCACTGCAGGCGCGTTGACCTGCCCGAGGAGTGGACCGCCACGTGACTTACACCGTCACCCTGATCCCCGGCGACGGCATCGGACCCGAGCTGGCCGATGCGACCACCAATGTCCTTGAGGCGACTGGTCTCAAGTTCGAGTGGCGCAGAGTCGATGCCGGCGAGTCTCAGATCGCCATCCATGGCACGCCCCTGCCCGAGGCGGTGCTCGAGTCCATCCGCGAAACCAAGGTCGCGTTGAAGGGCCCCATCACCACGCCCGTCGGCGAGGGCTTCCGAAGCGTCAATGTGACCCTGCGCCAGGCACTTGATTTGTATGCCAACCTGCGCCCGGCGCGGTCGATGAAGGGCGTCGTGACGCGCTACGAGAACGTGGATCTCATCATCGTCCGCGAGAACACCGAAGACCTGTACGCGGGCATCGAGCACCGCGTCGGCAAGGACGCGGCGGAGAGCATCAAGATCATCACCCGCGCAGCGTCTGAACGGATCGCGCGCTTTGCGTTCGAATATGCGATCGCCAACGGCCGCCACAAGGTGACCGCCGTCCACAAGGCGAACATCATGAAGCTGTCGGACGGCCTGTTCCTGGAGTCGTGCCGCACGGTTGCGGCGCAGTACGAAGGCAAAGGCATCGAGTTCGAGGACCGGATCGTCGACAACATGTGCATGCAGCTCGTCCAGAAGCCGGAGCTATACGACGTGATGGTGCTGCCCAACCTGTACGGCGACATCGTGAGCGACCTGTGCGCCGGACTGGTCGGCGGCCTGGGCGTCGCGCCCGGGGCCAACATCGGCGAGAGCGCAGCCGTGTTCGAGCCGGTCCACGGCTCGGCGCCCAAGTACGCCGGTCTCGACGTGGCCAATCCCACGGCGCTCATCCTGTCAGGCGTGATGATGCTGCGTCACCTGGGTGAGACGGCCGCAGCGGACCGCGTCGAGACCGCCGTGCGCGACATCATCGCCGAGGGCCGAACGGTGCCCAAGGATCTTGGCGGCACGGCCGGCACGCGAGCTTTTGGTCAGGCAGTGGCGGACCGGATCGCCGCGAGTTGATTCGCCTGCCCAATGTCCTGCGCTATCGCCCCCGCGAGGGGATGATCGCGTGGGCCTTCCATCGCATCAGCGGCATCGGCATCTTCGCCTTCGTGCTGCTGCACGTGCTCGACATCTACCTGGTGGGTGGCAACCCCAAGCTGTATGACGAAGTCCTGGCGTTCTACAAGAGCATCCCCGGTCGCTTCCTCGAGGTGATCCTGGGGGCGGCGCTGCTGTACCACTCGCTTAACGGCCTGCGCATCATCCTCATCGACCTGTGGCCGCGCATGACCGCCTATCACAAGCTCTTGTGGTGGGGCAGCTGGGTGATCTTCATCGTCGTCGGCGTGCCTGGCGGGCTCATCATCCTGAGACCGGTCTGGTTGCCCATCCTGCAGCAGCTGGGGCTCGGGTGATGGCCGACCAACCGCAGCAGGCTGAAGTGGATCAGAGCGTGCAGGTCTCTCCGGTCAGTCGAGGTCGGATGCGCCCACGTGGCTCGCGTCGCGAGGTCTTCGTCTGGTACACGATGCGCGTCAGCGGGCTCATGCTCTTCGTGCTCGCGCTGGCGCACTTCTCGATCCTGCACTTCATCTATGACCCAGGCGCGCAGACGGCCGACTTCATCGCCAGCCAGCGTTGGAACCAGTTCTTCTGGCGCGCCTTCGACTGGCTGCTGCTGATGAACGTCCTGCTCCACGGCTTCCTGGGCGTGCGCACGGTGGTGGTCGATTACATCCACCGCCCGGCGTGGCGCGATTTCACGTTGCTGCTGCTCTACACCACGGCGGTGCTGCTGCTCATCATCGGCACGCAGGTGATCCTGACGCTGCCTTCGGCGACTGCCGCGCAGTGAGCGCATCGGTGCCGGCGCGCGTCGTGGGCCAGACGCCTGTCCACGAATACCAGGCGGTCATCGTGGGCGCGGGCGGCGCTGGCTTGTGGGCCGCGCTCGAGCTCGCGCGCAGCGGCGTCAAAGCTGCCGTACTGACGAAGCTCTATCCGACTCGATCCCACACTGGCGCCGCGCAGGGTGGGATCTGCGCCGCGCTCGGAAATCAAGAGGAAGACCACCCCGAGTGGCACATGTACGACACGATCAAGGGCGGCGATTACCTCGTCGACCAGGACGCCGCAGAGATCCTCGCCACGGAGGCGATCGAGACGGTTATCGCGCTCGAGCACATGGGCCTGCCGTTCAATCGCACGGCTGACGGCAAGATCGACCAGCGCCGCTTTGGCGGTCACACGCGCAACTTTGGTGAGGCGCCCGTGCGCCGCGCCTGCTACGCCGCCGACCGGACCGGCCACATGATCCTGCAGACGCTCTACCAGCAGTGCATCAAGCACGGCGTGGAGTTCTTCGACGAATACCACGTGGTTGACGTTCTCATCGAGGACGGCGTGACCCGCGGCGTCGTCGGTTACTGCATCGCCGATGGGTCGCTCCACGTCTTCCGCAGCGGGGCGGTGATGTTCGCCACCGGCGGCTTTGGGCGGATGTTCAAGATCACCTCGAACGCCTTCTCGCTGACAGGCGATGGCGTCGCATTGGCGTATCGCCGCGGCGTGCCGCTCGAGGACATGGAGTTCTTCCAGTTCCACCCGACCGGCATCGTCGGTATCGGCATCCTGCTGAGTGAGGCGGCACGCGGCGAGGGCGGGATTCTGCGCAACGATTCGGGCGAGCGGTTCATGGAGCGCTACGCGCCCACGATGCTCGACCTGGCGCCGCGCGACATGGTCAGCCGAGCGATCGTGACCGAGATCCGGGCGGGCCGCGGCATCGGCGGCAAGGACTACGTCCACATGG
>JARXKQ010000173.1 GCA_030271555.1 Chloroflexota bacterium
ACCCTGGGCGGCGCGTAGCGCGTCCAGGACGACGCCAATCGCTGCCGATGAGAGCGCGTGGGTGGCCGTCTGAAGTCCGGCCGAGTGGGCGCGGCGGATCATGTCGGAGTAGTCGGCCGGATCGTGATAGAGCAGTCCATGGTTGTCCGGCTCACCCGGATAGCCATCGGGCATCCAGGCGGTGCGCCCGACGAGTGTTCCATCGGCATAGAGCTTGATCCCGGCGAAGCGCAGCCATTCGTCGCCGAGCGGCGCCACGAGGCCCAACTCCAGGACCTCGTCGAGCAGGACGCTGAGCACGTACATGTGCACGCGCATGTGCAGCTTGCCCGTGTCGCGCAAAGCGAGCCACGACTCCATCTCGCGCCGTGTCACCTGGGCGTCGGCGACGGTCGTGATCCCGGCGCGAATGATGTCCGTCTGGGCCCACTTGAGCTCCGCCAGCAGATGGTCGGCCGAGTCGGCATGGTGGATGTTGGGGCCGTGATGCTCCGTGCGCACGCCGAACTCACCCGCGAGCAGGTCCCACGCCGAGTCGAACAAACGCCCGTTAGGCGCGCCATCGTCTAAGCGACCCAGGTCGCCGCCATCTGGATCCGCTGTCGCTGCGGTGATGCCGGCACGCGCCAGGACGGGGCTGTTGACGACACCGCCGTGGCCGGACGCGTGCATCAGCAGGATCTCGCGCTCACCAGATGCGCGATCCAGGTCGCGCGCCGTGGGGTGACGCCGCTCGGGGAAGCGGCGCAGGTCGTAGCCGTAGGCGTAGAGCGGCCGCCCCTGTGGGAGTCGCGCTGACTCTGCGCGGAGCAGCTCGACAAGCGCGTCGATCGACTCGGCGCGCTCCGGGCCCGCGTCGAGCCACGAAGATGTCTGGCCGTACATCAGGGGATGGATGTGCGCGTCGACAAACCCGGGGAGCAGCGCGCGCCCGGCCAGATCGACCTCCGTGGCGCCAGGACCCGCAGCGCTGCGGCACTCATCGAGCGTCCCAACAGCGATGATCCGGGCACCCCGGGTCGCGACCGCCTCCGGGCGCGGAGGGTCAGCCATCGTCAGAATCGGCCCTCCGGTGAAGACGACCGCGCCGGGTGAGTCGGTCAAGCGAGCGCCTCGACGAAGCGCTTCGTCCGCTCGTTCTGCGGGCGGGTGAAGATCTCGTCGGGTGTCCCTTCTTCGAGCACGACGCCGGCGTCCATCATCAGCACGCCATTCGCGGCCCGCCGCGCGAACTCCATCTCGTGCGTGACGACAACCATCGTCATGCCCTCGCGCGCGAGCTCCTCCATGACCGCCAGCACCTCGCCCACCAATTCAGGGTCCAGGGCGGACGTTGGCTCGTCAAACAGCATGACCTTGGGGTTCATGACCAGAGCGCGCGCAATCGCGACGCGCTGCTGCTGACCACCCGACAGCTCGCTTGGGTAGAACTGCTTGCGCTCACCCAGGCCCACGCGAATGAGCATCTGCTCGGCGATCTCGTGGGCCTCAGCCTTCTTGCGGCCGCGCACCTCGACCAGGCCCAGCATCACGTTGCCCAGCGCCGTGAGATGCGGGAACAGGTTGAAACGCTGGAAAACCATGCCGATGTCGCTGCGCTGCTTGGCGAGGAGTCGCTCCGGCAGGGGAGTGACCATGCCGCCGGACGCGCCCTTGACACCGATGCGGCGCCCGTCCAGCCGAACCTCACCGGCGTCGACCGGCTCGAGCAGCGCGAGGCACCGCAGGAGCGTGCTCTTGCCCGAGCCCGATGGGCCCAGGATCGCTTTCACATCGCCGCGCTTCACGCCGAATGACACGCCGCGCAGCACCTCCGTCCGGCCGTAGCGCTTGTGGACCTCGCTTGCCTCCAGGACAAGCTCTGTCGCGCCGGCTGATTCGGCCGCGACCTGCTCGTGCAGCAGAGCCGCGTCGAGCAGGTGCCCCACCTTGTGCTGGTCGTGGACAGGATCGCTGACTGGGTCGGTCATCGCATGGGCGCCAGCTGCCGAATCAGCCCGCCGCGGCCTTTCTCGCGATGCGACGTCCAGCGGAAACGCCGCTCGATCCACGCCTGGACGATCATCAGGATGCTGACCATCACGAGGTAGTAGACCGCCGCGGCAAGGTAGTACTCCATTGAGCGGAAGTTGAGCGCCACGGCCGTGCGCGTGTTGGCGAGCAGCTCGCGCTCAGAAATGAACGCCGCCAGGCTGGTGAGCTTGAGCATCGTGATCAGGTCGTTCGACAGCGGCGGGATCGTGACGCGCACGACCTGCGGCAGAATGACCCTGCTGAAGACCTTGCGTGGCGCGAGACCCAGTGCCCGCGCCGCGACGCGCTGCCCTTCATCGACTGCCAGCAGACCACTGCGGAAGATCTCCGACGCGTAGGCGGCCTCGTTCAGCGACAGCGCGATCGACGCCGCAAAGAACTGTGAGAACCACTTGTCGCTGAAGGCGGGAAAGAGCTGCGGCAGGCCCGACCAGACGATGAGCAGCAAGACCAGCGTGGGCACACCGCGGAAGAACCACACGTAGATCCACGCGAAGCCGCGCAGCAGGCGCGATGCGCTGTCGCGCATCAGCGCGACGAACAGGCCCAGCGCCAGCCCAAAGATCATCGCCACGATCGTCAGCAGGACCGTTTCCTTGGCACCCTGCTGGAGCGCGGGGTTGGTCAGCGCCTGGAAGAAGATGTCGAAGCGGAAGTCCACGGTGCGGTGGCTTTACCTCGAAATGTGAGACGCGGCGCCGGCCCGTTTGGGCCGACGCCGCGTCATTGACTCTCTAGCGGATCACCCTATCTACGGGGCCGGGACCGCGTAGCAGCCGTCAGCCGGCGGCGTCAGGCTGGCCGGGCAGGCCGGGGCAAGCGCCTCGGGATCCTGCGCGTACTGGGTGGCGATGGTGGCCCATGAACCGTCGGCCTTGAGCGCGCCAAGGGCGTCGGTCAGGGCAGCGGCGATGTCGTCGTGGTCCTTCTGGAAGTAGACGCCGTAGGCATCGTCGCGCGAGACGACGAAGGCTACTTCGTACTCACCGGGATGCTTGACCATCCAGTCGGCCACGGCGGTGTCGGTCTCCCAAACCGCCGGGACGCGGCCGCTGACTATCTGGCTGAATTCATCGGCCACCGTGGTGTAGCCCTGGATATCGATCGCCTGCTTGCCGGCCGTGGTGCAGTCGGTGCTGGCGGCGTTGCTCTTCTCCTCGACCAAGCCACCGGACTGGATCGAGACGCTCTTGCCGCACAGATCGGTCAGCGCATGGATGTTGTCGGGGTTGCCGGCCTTGACCATGACGACGTGGCCGGTCGCGAGGTACGGCACCGCCTCAGCCACCTGGAGGCGCGTGTCGTTCACGAACAGCGCGGTCCACACGAGGTCGCAGCGGTTGTTGGTGAGGTCGTCGATGAGCGCATCGAAGCCGGTGTTGCGGATCTCGATGTCGAGACCCCAGTGGGCGGCGACGGCCTTGGCCGAGTCGACGTCGAAGCCCACTGCCAGGGCCGGATCGGTCACGTCGGCGCTGGGGAAGTACTCCATGGGCGGGTACTCGATGTCCACGCAGTCGACGACCTTGCCCGCGGTGATCAGGCTGGTGGGGACGACGACCGAAGGCGTCGGCGCGGCCGTCGCGGTGGGCGCCGGCGTGGGTGCGGGCGTGGGCGCGGGCGTGGGCGCGGCGGTGGGCGCCGGGCTGGGGGTTGCCGCCGGCCCAGCACAAGCAGCGAGGATCAACACAGCCGCGGCGGTGCTGACGAGATAACCGAATCTGCCGTTCACGAGATCCTCCTACGGTGCCGCGCAGCTGCGGCAAACAGTGACTGTGATGTGGTGGCGGTGTTCGTACCATGACAGGAACCGATTCACAAGCGGAGTTTTCGCAACCGACGGTGCCGCAGGGTGCCCAAGTCGAAGGAGGACGCCATGTCACGCGGGGCACTTGAGAGCGGCAACGTCATCATCCGGCCCGCATTGCGGACCTTCTTTGGCTCGCCCGCGTGCGAGGACCTGTCCAAGCTGAGCGCGCAGATCGCGTTCGTCGGCGTGCCCTGGGACCAGGGCGTGATCATCCCCATGATTCGTTCGGGCGCGTACGCCGGGCCGCGCCT
>JARXKQ010000174.1:0-2311 GCA_030271555.1 Chloroflexota bacterium
CGATCTCACCCAGCATGCCGTTCTCGTCGACGCAGACCAGCGAGATCGCGTCACCGTCGGTGCCTGCCCGACCGGTGCGTCCGATGCGGTGCACGTAGTCCGACGCCACCATGGGCAGCTCGAAGTTGACGACGTGGGGGAGGGACTCGATGTCCAGGCCGCGCGCCGCGATGTCCGTGGCAACCAGGATCGCCACCTTGTTCTTCTTGAAGTCGTTCAGCGCGCGAACGCGCTGCGGCTGGCTCTTGTTGCCGTGGATCGCGACCGCGCCGATGCCATCGAGGACCAGCTGCTGCGCGAGCCGATCGGCACCGTGCTTGGTGCGCGTGAAGACGAGCGCCTGGTAGATGCGACCGCTCTTCACCAGCTGGCTGAGCAGCTCGCGCTTCCGCGAACGGTCGACCGGCATGACGATCTGCTTGACGAGATCGGGCGCGGTGTTTTTGGGCGTGACCTGGACGTAGGCCGGGTCCTTCAGGAAGTCCGCGGCGAGGCGGCGGATCTCCGCGCTGAAGGTCGCGCTGAACAGCAGGTTCTGGCGCTCAACCGGGAGCAGCGCGAGGACCTTGCGGATGTCGTGGATGAAGCCCATGTCGAGCATCCGGTCGGCCTCGTCGAGGACGAGGACCTCGACGCGCGAAAGATCGATGGTGCGCTGGCCAACGTGATCCAGCAGGCGGCCCGGCGTCGCGACCACGATTTCCGGACCCTGGCGCAGGCGATTGACCTGGCCGTCGAAGCCCACACCGCCGTAGATGACGGCCGACTGGACCGGACGCTGCTGGCCATACGTCCGGACGCTTTCCTCCACCTGGAGGGCGAGCTCACGCGTCGGCGTGAGGACGAGCACACGGATTGGATTGCGGCGCTGGTTGGTGCTGCCGTTGGTTGCCCGCTGCGCGTTGAGGCGCTGGAGGATGGGCAACACGAATGCGGCCGTCTTGCCCGTGCCGGTCTGGGCGCCGGCGAGCACGTCGCGACCGTTGAGTACGTGGGGGATGGCTTCGCTTTGCACCGGCGTGGGCTCGGTGTAGCCCTGCGCCGCCACGGCGCGAAGTAGCTCGGGCGTCAGCCCGACTTGATCGAAAGACACGAGTAATGACTCCTGACGAGGCCCTCCCGCTCTTGGCGGGGCCCGGTCAGGGCTTACTTGGTGGGTGGATCGAGGTCGAACGGACTTAACCGGGGCGCAGACCGGAGCGCCCAACGAACACGAAGGTGAGCCCGAAGGCTAGCACAAGTTGACGAACATCTGTTCGATAAGTTAGGATGGCCACTCGCCGCGAGTGAGCGGTGCGCCGTGTGATCGACCCCTTCTCGGACAGATCGTGCGTAACGACTCTGTGTTCGAGAAGACGTAGGAGGTCATTCATGGCCACCGGAACCATCAAGAAGGTCGTCGCTGATCGCGGCTTCGGCTTCATCAGCGCGTCGGATGCGAAGGAATATTTCTTCCATCGCAACTCGCTTGACTCAACTCTCGACTTCGATCGCCTCAACGGCGGCGAGGCTGTTGAGTTCGAGATCGAGCAGAGCGACAAGGGCCCTCGCGCAGCTCGAGTTCGCGCCGCCTAATCGCGACTAGCTAACTCAAAGGGCCGCCCGCAGCAATGCGGGCGGCTCTTTTTGATTCGCCATAAGGAACGCTAGACCCGGGCGGCTGATGGACCGGGCGCTACCGCAGCATTGCCCGCAAATCCCGCTGGGCGGGTCAACCGTCCGCACTCCGGTAGTGCGGCAGCGTTACCCGCCGGCTATCGACGAATTTGTGCCGCTGGCCGGCAGAACGACGCCGAAATGCCGTCCGAGCGGGCAATTGAGCGCACCGGCCCCGGGAATTGCGGACGGATGGCCCGCTGAGCGGCAGACCGGCACGCCCTGGAGAAGTCAACCCGACGGATGGCCCGCTGAGCGGGGCGGGCCCGTCATTGCCCGACCGCGACCGGGAAACCTGCCGCAATCCACTCATTCATGCCGCCGGTCATGCTTGACACGCCCTGGAAGCCGGTGCCAAGGAGGATGTCGCGCGCCTCTGCCGCGCGGTGGCCGGAGCGACACACGGTGACAATCATCCGGTCGCGCGGCACCTCTGCCAGGCGGCCTGGCAGCTGGCTCAGCGGTATCAGCGTCGCGCCTGAGATGTGGCCGGCCGCCCATTCGTCGGGCTCGCGCACATCGAGCATGAACGCGCCATCGGTGCGCATGGACGCTGCGTCACTGACGCTGACGTCGGCCGGCGCGGTAGGGTCAAAACTGGTTGCCGCGGTTGGTGCAGCCTGACGCGGGCCGGCGCATGCGCCCAGTGACAGCG
>JARXKQ010000174.1:2411-4093 GCA_030271555.1 Chloroflexota bacterium
GAGGTCGCCCATTCGGGACCGACTGGCACACTGTGGCGGGGTATCATAGCCAGCTATGAGACGCATCACGCCACTTGACCTGCGACGGTCGCTGGGCTCCATCCTCGACGCCGCGTCGGCCGGGGAGCGGTTCCTCGTCGAGCGCGACCACAGGCCGCTGGCCTACCTGGTGTCTGTCGAAGACGGGGAGCGGATCGACGAATCCGCAGACGAGCTACGCCAGCGCCGGCTCGAGGCGATGGCGCGCATCGACGAGCACCGCGAGCGCATGAAGCGAGAGCACCCCAGCCCTCCCGGTACGCCCGACTCGGTAACCATCATCCGCCAGCTCCGCTCACGCGATGACCCGGACGGATACCCCGAGTACCCGGAGGATGAGCATGGCTGAGCGCGTGGTGATCGATGCCTCGGTCGCGCTGGCCCATCTGCTGGATGAAACGGGCACGGCCGCAGCGCAAGACGCGTTCGCGAGGTGGACGCGTTCAGGCACGCAGCTGCTGGTTCCGTCGCATTTCTGGGTCGAGGTCCTGAACTCGCTCGTTCGCCGGCACCGCCGCCCAGCGCGCCATGTAATCGAGGATCTGGTGAACCTTGACCGCCTAGGCTTGAGGACAATCGAGCCAGATCGGCCGCTGCTCCTGCTGGCGATGGACCGGATGGTCGACGCGGGTCTGTCCTCGTACGACGCCATCTACCTGGCGCTGGCTCTCGCCACCGGCTCTCAGCTGGCTACCTTCGACCGGCGGCTCGCCACCGCCGCGGGCGATCTGGGCCGGCTGATCGGACCCGACCAGCCGCATCGTGTGGCCGACTCACCTGTTGCCTACGGTCAGACGACGGAGGACTACACCGGCTGGGCGCACAGCGCGATCGTGGGCGCCCACATCGCCGATGTCCGCCGGCGCGTCCTCGCCGGCACCCTCGACTAGCGCAAAGGGCCACAAAGCGTCCGGTAACGCTCGGCTAAGGCGGTGCAAAGCGCGTGATCCTAACGTTCGGCTTAAGTCCGGCCGTTACCCCAGTGGTGCCGTTGACCGGACTAAGTCTAGTCCGCTAGATTCAGCGGGTGAAAGTGAACATCCACGAGGCAAAGACTCAACTCTCGCGTTTGGTTGACCGCGCCGCCGCGGGCGAGGAGATCACGATCGCTCGAGCCGGCAAACCGGTCGCCAAGTTGGTCCGTTACCAGTCCCCGGTGGAGCGCCGCACCCCCGGCGCATGGCGAGGGCAGGTCTGGCTCGCCCCCGACTTCGACGCGACCGATGAGCAGACGATCTCGCTCTTCGAGGACAGCGAATGAGGCTTCTCCTGGACACACACGCGCTGCTGTGGTGGCTGGCGGACTCCGCCGAACTAACAGCCGACGCACGCGAACAGATCGCCGACGGAGCCAATGAGGTTGTTGTAAGTGCAGCCTCGGCGTGGGAAATGGCCATCAAACAGGCGACCGGCAAGCTCCGCGTGCCGGATGACCTCGCGAGCACGGTCGAGGCCTCTTTCCTAGTGCAGCTGCCGATCACGTTCGAGCATTCGTTCCGTGCCGGGTCGCTGCCGCCGCACCATCGGGACCCCTTCGATCGCATGCTCGTCGCCCAGGCGCTGGTCGAGGGGCTGACGATAGTGACCCGCGATCCGCGCTTCGAGCCCTACGGAGTGCAACTGTTGGCCGCCTGACCCCGCCT
>JARXKQ010000175.1 GCA_030271555.1 Chloroflexota bacterium
TCTTCGATGAGCTTCATCGCCGCCGGCACCTGCGCGTCATCCACGCCGATGTACAGCATCGCGTTGCGCGCCTGCAGAAACCCGCCGCGCGACAGCACTTCAGTCACGCGAATCTCAGCGCCGCGCAGGGCGTCGACCAGGCGATTTGCGTCGTCCTCGTGGACGACCGCGATCAATAGCTTTGGCACGGGTCAATCATCGCGTCGCCCGCCACGCCATGAGCGCCACGAACGCCAAGCTCAACAGGTGAATGAAGCGCACGATGTCGAGCCCCAGCAGGTAGTCAAGGAAGCCGCTCACCGATAAGCGGTCGGCCAGCGCGGTCGATGCCTGCGGGATCAGCGCCTGGCTGACGATGTAGGCCAGGATCAGTCCCAGCGCCCACCCTTCAACTGCGAGCGCCGCGGCACCAATGCGCAGACCGCGATTCACCGGATGCTCGCCCTCGCCCCACGCGGCATAAGCCACGACTGTGCCGATGATCCAGCCACCCAGCAGCGCGATGATCGGCAGGCCGAAGGTCAGCCCGACCAGCTCAGCCGATAAGCCGTAGAGCACCGCGAAGGCGAAGGCTGCCAGCCAGCCCAGGCCAAGGCCGTAGGCAAAACGGGGAGAGTCGGGGACGTCGTTCACACCCGATAGACTAGGTCGCCGATGGCCCACCCCAGTCTTGGCCTCCCGCCAAAGGACGCCAGCGCCGGCATGCCGGCTGCGGCGGCGCGCATCCGCGCCAACCGCGAGCGCATCGGCCGCGTCGCGCTCCAGTCTGCTGAGCGGCTCGAGCCAGGCTTTAGCGAACGCTACGACGAAGCCATGCTGCGCATGTTTCTGCGGGACTACGACCAGCACGTCGAGCGACTCGCGAAGGCGCTCGAGACCGGCGACGACTCATTCGTCGCCAACTACGGCGAGTGGCTCGTGCCCATCTACCGCAAGCGCCACGTCTCGATGCGCGACTTCATGGCGATGATCGGCGGCCTGCGCGACGCCGCGGGCGCGGTGCTGACGCCGGACGAGAACCGCGCCGCCACGGCGCTGTTCGAGCGGTGGGACACCCGACTCAAGGCGCACGGCCGACTGCCGGGCGACCACAAGGGCAACGCGCTCATTCGTTTCTTCTGGAAGGGCGCCGGCATCGGCGACGACAAGTGGATCTGACGCGAGACCGGTGAGATGACCATCAAATGGGTCAAGAGCGATCCGCTCGTCATGAACGGCGAGCCGTTTTGCTATGGGACGCGGCTGACTGTCCGCAACCTGCTCGAGATGCGCGAGAACGGACTGACGCCGGCCGACATGATGGTCAACCATCCCGAGCTGCGCCGCGTGGGCATCGCCGAGGCTTTCCGCTTCGCGTCCGAGAACCAGGCGCGCTACGCCGACTTCTTTGAGGAGTCGTCGCTCCGTGGGCCCGGCTTCTCAGCTGATGAAGCGGCGGTTCTACCCGAGCATTTGCGGGACCTGGCCGGGGTCGTCGTCGGCTGATCTAAGCGGCTCTGGTGCTACGATCTATATCCGACATGACCGATCAGATTTCAACCGACATGCCTGCTTCCCCTGCTCCCGCCTCGGCTTCTGCTTCTTTGCCAGAGATGCCGGACGTTCCCGCCTTCGATCCGCAGGCGCGCGCGACCGAGCTCGCGATCCTCGACGCGCTCCGCGCGGTGGTCGATCCCGAGATCGGCATGAACGTCGTCGAACTGGCCCTCATCAGGCAGATCCTGCTCAGCCCAGAACAGACCGAAGTCAAGATGATCCTGACCACGCCTTTCTGCCCTTACGCTGGATCCATGATTCAGCAGGTGAAGGAGCAGGTCGAGAGCGTCGTCGAAAACGACGTCAAGGTGACCCTGCTGGCCGAGCGCTGGGATCCGCGCGACGCCGGTCTCGTTTGGTAGCTCGCCGCCCCGCAATCGCCAAGAGCGCCGTTGCCACTGGCAAGGGCGATGACGGCACGACCGGCCTGCTGTACGGCGGCCGGATCGCCAAGGATGACCCGCGGACTGAGGCGTACGGGACGGTTGACGAGGCAGTCGCAGCGCTTGGCCTGGCCCGCGCAGAGCTGAATGAGTCGGGCCTCGATGAGCTCGCCGAATCCGTCCTGCGCTGGCAGCGGGAGCTCTTCGTTGTTGGTGCTGACCTCGCCACCGCGCCAGAGAAACGCGAGCGGCTGGAGGATGGCGTGACGCGCGTCTCTGAAACGATGCTCGACGGTGTTGAGGTCGAGCTGGCCCTGTGGGAGAGCGCGATCGAGATGCCGCGCGAGTTCATCGTGCCCGGTGAGACTGTGGCCAGCGCCGCGCTCGAGATGGCGCGCGTGATCCTGCGTCGCGCCGAGCGCCGTGCCATCGCGGCCGACCACGCCTCGTCCCTGGGGAGCGCCTGGATCGTGCCCTACCTGAACCGCCTCGCCGATCTTTTGTGGGTGCTCGCCCGAGCCGCCGAGCAGGCCGCGGGCGCCCCTGCTACAACAGCCCGAGTCAGATGAACTGTGGGATACGACTGTCGCTTCTGCTAACGGCCGTCTTTGCGCTCGCCGTGGTCGGCTGTTCGGAAATCGGCATCAACCTCGACACCCCGCCAACGCCGTCGGGGATCAAGGGCACAGTGCTGCTCGGCCCAACATGTCCGGTCGAGGCAAGCCCGGGTGGCAGCAACGCCGTCCCGTGCCTCACTCCCTATGCCGCCACCATGGCCGTGCTCGACAACGAGGGAGTCAAGGTGGCCACGATCACCTCAGGCGCGGACGGCAAGTTCCAGGTCGACCTGCCGCCGGGCGACTACGTCGTGACCCCTGAAAGCGGCACCGACACGTACCCCATCGCGCAGCCGCAGTCCGTCACCGTCGCCACCGGCGTCTACACCGACATCGAAGTCAATTACGACACGGGTATCCGCTAGCCGACCAAGCGGCTTTACCACTTCTCCCAGTGGGCGAATTCGTCCTTCGCGACCCATCCGCGTTTGAGCGATTTGGAGCGCCGATCCGGCAGCGGGTAGCCGACGGTCACGACCCCGATCGGGGAGTGCTCATCGGGGATGCCCAGGTAAGCCTTCAGCTCCGAGTAGTCCTCGAGGCCCAGGAAGCCCGCGGCCAGACCTTCGGCGATCGCGGCCTGATGGATGAGCAGCGCCGTCGCGCCGATGTCCGTCCACCAGTAGGGCACCGGCCAGTCAATCTCCGTGCCGTCGTCCTCGAGTTTGTCGGGCTCCCGGTAGCGGCGGTGGTAGATCGCCTCGCTGACGGTCGGGATGAACAGTGCCGGCGCGCGGCTGACCCATGGATCGAAGCCCGCTGCAACGTACTCGTTCTCGTGGCAGAACTCGGCGATCGCTTTGCGCCGGTCAGGCTCGGTGACGATCACGATGCGCTGCCCCTGCGAGAAGCCGGCGCTCGGCGCCCGCTGTGCGGCGGACGCGATGCGCTCCAGGACCTCACGCGCCACCGGCCGCGACGCGTCGTAGTTGCGCACCATGCGCCGCTTGCGAACGACCTCGCTGAACTCCATGCCGCCAAGCCTAATGCGGAAACTCAGTCGGACCGTCGCTGGATCGCCAGGCGTGACAAACGTCCGCTGAGGGCCGGCGACGAGTCGTGCTGCCGCCCTTCGCCGGACAACTGGAACGCTGGGCGTGCCAAAGACCAGTTGAGTGCCCCATTGACGGCCGTTTTGCCACGTGCGACGGACGTTTGTCTCGCCGAGCGCGCCAGGGCCGGCGATTGCGAGCCAAACTGGGCTGGTCTAGACTCAATCCTGACGTGGCAAGTCGGAATTCCCCCATGGCGAGCGCGGTTGAGGGCAGCAAGCGCCCGCGGAGCATCTTCCCCGGGACTGGCGCGGTCCATTTTTCGACGCGCGGCGAGTACGGGACACGGCTCATGGTGGAGCTGGCGCGACACCACGGCACCGGCCCCATCTCGCTCGCCGAGATGGCCGATCACGAAGCCCTGCCGCGCCCTTATCTCGAACAGCTCGTCGTCAGCCTGCGTGAGGCTGGCCTCTTAACGAGCACGCGCGGCGCCCACGGCGGCTATGAGCTCGCGCGGGCACCA
>JARXKQ010000176.1 GCA_030271555.1 Chloroflexota bacterium
GGGTGCCGATGGTGTGCACCGGGTTAAAGGCCGACGTGGGGTTCTGGAAGATCATCGCCACGGCCGTCCCGCGCAGTTTGCGCATCTCCGCCTCTGAGTTGGCGAGCAGGCTGGCACCGTTCATCGAGATGTCGCCGCCGATCACCTGCGCGGTGCGCGGCAGCAGGCCCAGGATCGACAGACCGGTCAGCGTCTTGCCGCAGCCGGTTTCGCCGACGAGGCCCACGACCTCACCCGTGCCGATCTGGAGGTTCACACCCGTCAGCGCCGTCCACTCACGCTCGGGCGTCTTGAAGCCGACACGCAGGTCGCGCACCTCGAGCAGCTGCGTCATCGCGTCATCTCAGTTCTGCCGCGGGTCCAGGGCGCGTACGAGGAAGTCCCCGAGCAGCGTGAAGCCCAGAGTGGCCGCGAATATGGCCACGCCGGGTAGCGTCGAGAGCCACCAATCACTCAGGATCTTGTCGCGGCCGCTCGCGACCATCAGGCCCCAGTCGGGGAACGGCGGCCGCGCGCCAAGACCCAGAAACGCGAGGCCGCCGGCGGCGAGGATGACCGTGCCCATGTCGAGCATTGCCTGCACGACGATCGGCGTCAGTGAGTTGGGCACGATGTGGCGCAGGACGATCGTGCGATTGGGCAGGCCCATCGTGCGCGCGGCGTCGATGAACGGCCGCTCGCGCAAGCTGACCGCCGTGCCCCGGGCGATGCGCGTGTACCACGGCCACCACGCGACCGCCAGCGCCAGCGCGGCGTGTTCAATGCCTGCGCCCAGGGCGGCGACGATCGCCATCGCCAGCAGCAGCGGCGGGAACGCGAGGAACAGGTCGGCGACGCGCATGATGACCGCGTCCAGCCAGCCACGGTTGTAGCCGGCGATGGCGCCAAGGGGCACACCAAGAAGCACCGCGAGTGACACGACCACGAGCGCGATCGAAAGGGTCGGCCGCGCCCCAAGGATGACCCGCGTCAGCACGTCGCGGCCCAGCTCGTCTGTGCCAAAGATGTGCGCGGCGGACGGCGCCGCGAGCCGATGCTCGACATCAATGACGCCCGCGCCGCTGCCCGGTGAGGGCGCGATCATCGGGCCGAAGATCGCGAGAAAAACGAACAAGCTGATCAGCGCGAGGCCGAGCAGCGCCAGTGGATCGCCGCGCAACATGGATCTGACGCGCGCGAAGGAACTCCGTCGCGTGGCGAGAATGGTTGGGTCGAACGTGCCCGTCGCGGCCGTCATGCGCCTGCCGCCGTCACGCGCTAACCCGAATGCGCGGATCGAGCCACGCCTGACCCAAGTCGACGATCAAGTTGATCGTTACGTACCCGATCGCGCCGAGTAGCGTGATGCCCATGATCGACGGGAAGTCGACGTTGAGGATCGACTTGACCGCGAAGGTGCCGAGACCGGGCCAGCCGTAAACAATCTCGACAAAGAACGTGCCGGTCAGCGAGTAGGCCAACGTGAGCCCGATGACGCTCAGGACGGGCAGGATCGCGTTGCGGAAGACGAGGCTGCGCAGGATCTTGCCCTCCGCCAATCCATAGGCGCGAGCAGTGCGGACGTGGTCTAGGGCAAGCGTCTCGAGAATTGAAGCGCGCATCATCCGCGCGATCACGGCGATCGGATAGGCGGCGAGCGTCAGCGCGGGCAGGAACAGGTGGCTCAGCGTGTCAAGAAACGCGTGGACGTTCCCCGCCAACAAGGTGTCGATCGTGAAGAAGCCGGTGACCGGCGGGATGGGCGTGGTGAACTTCAGATCGGCATCGATCCGACCGACCAATGGGAACAGGTGCAGGACGCTGAAGAACAGCACCTGCAGCAGGAGTCCCAGGAAGAACGCCGGGAGTGAGACACCGACTACCGACGACAACCGAACCAGTACGTCGGGCACCTTCCCGCGATAGCGGGCGGCAATCATGCCCAGGACGATGCCGAGCGGCACCGCGATGAGCATGGCGGCGACGATCAATTCGAGCGAGGCGGGCAGACGCCCCAGGATCTCGTCGAGCACTGGGCGCTTGGTGCCAATGGACGTGCCCCAATCGCCGTGGAGCATCTGCGACATGTACGTCAGGTACTGGATGGGCAGGGGCTTATCCAGGCCGAGCAGGACGGTGACGCGCGCGATGTCATCGGGTCGGGCCTTGGGCCCGATGTAGATGGCAGCCGCGTTCGACGGCACGACCCGCGCCAGCACGAACGTGATCACCGACAACCCGAGCAGGACAATGATTGACCCGGCCAGGCGTCGAGCGATGAAACGCATCACGTGTTCAGCCCGCCCCTGAGTGAGAGCGGCGCGGACCGGCTGTAGCCGATCCGCGCCGCGTGCCTATCCCCTTGTTCGCGTCCGGCTATTCGGCCGGGTGCAGCGGGTAGAAGAACTGGGCGAACGGGTAGTTGAGGTTGTACTGATAGCCCGCGATCGAGTTCGGGAATGGGATGACGAACTTGGTGTCGTAATAGAACACGCCCGGAGCCTGATCAACGAGCAGGTTCATGGCATCGACGTACTTGGCCTGAGCGGTCGCGCGGTCGGTCGCTGTGAGCGTACCTGCCGTGTCGACCAGACCGTCGTAGTCAGGGTTGTTCCAGTAGCTGAGGTTGAAGAATGGTGCGTCGCTGCTATGGAACAGTGACCACAGGTTGTCCGACCCGGCGTCGGAGTAGGTCGGCCAGTACAGCAGCAGGAACATGTCCTGGCGCTGAGCCGCGTCGCCCTTGGCGCGATCCCATTGCTGGTTGAACAGCATCGGGGTCAGCGTGACGTTGACGCCGATCTGCGAGTAGGAGTCCTGGATGAGCGGCGCGAACGCCGTCTCGTTCTGGTTCTCCGACGCGTACGTGATCTCCATGTCGAAGCCATCCGGGTGGGTCGACTGCGAGAGCAGGTCACGCGCGTGGTCGAGGTCGTAGCTGTACTGCGGCACATCCGGCGAGTACGGGAAGACGCCTGCCGGTACGGGACCGTGTGACTGGGTGCCGTAGCCGTGCGTGGCGACGGTGATGATGTCGTCGTAAGGCGTCGCATACGAGAGCGCCTGGCGGACGAGCGGATCATCGAACGGCGCGCGCTCGGTGTTGAACAGCCCGACGTAGTTGAAGAACGACGGCTGCTCGAGCACCGTGAATGCGGCATTGGACTTGTACGACTCGATCTGGTCGAGCGGGATCGAGAAGGCGATATCGACCGCGCCCTGATCAAGCGCCTGCTGCTGCGAGGCAGCCTCGGAGATGATCTGAGCATCGATCTTGTCGTAGTGGTTGGTGTCGCTCCAGCCGCCCCAGTAATCAGGGTAAGCGCTGAGGACAACTTCCGCGTCGGGGGTGTAGGTCTCAATGGTGTACGGGCCCGTGCCGCCGTCGACGCCGGACTCGAAATAAGTGTCGTCAGCGGCGACAGCGTCGAGCGCCGCCGGGCTGACGATCCAGGCGCCGTACAGCGACGAGGCAACGAGGTCCATCGCGCCGGCGTAGCTCAGGTGCATCACGACGGTCGAGTCATCGGTCGCCTCGACCGTGTCGAGCGGCAGCCAGATAAACGACGCACCATTGCCGGCCTTGGCCGCTTCGACTGACTTGACGACCGCATCAGCGTTCATCGGCGAGCCGTCGTGGAAGGTGACGCCCTGGCGCATATGGAACGTCCAGGTCAGGCCGTCGTCGCTGTGCTCCCATGACTCGGCCAACGCAGGCGTGAATTCCTCGGCGGAACCGGGCGCGTTGATCCACAGCAGCGGCTCGTAGATGTTGGCCATGTAGAAGGCTTCAGTCGAGAATGAGTTGACAGGATTCCACGTGGTGACGTTGGCCGTGGTGGCCACCTTGAGGACGCTCGGCCCAGCCGCGGTCGGCTCAGGCGTGGGCGCAGGCGTGGGCGCAGGCGTGGGCGCAGGCGTGGGCGCCGGGGTCGGCGCAGCCGTGGGTCCGTTGGTCGGCGCCGGCGTCGGCGCGGGGCTCGGCGTAGACGTGGCCGATGAGCAGGCGGCGACCAGCATCATCGCGACGACAATCGCCGACGAATGGAGCCGGGCCCGCACCATTGGGGC
>JARXKQ010000177.1 GCA_030271555.1 Chloroflexota bacterium
GGCAAAGGCTGTGGCCAAGGCCGCGCCCAAGCCAAAAGCTGCGCCCAAGCCAAAAGCTGCGCCCAAGCCAAAAGCTGCGCCCAAGCCAGCAACGAAGGCCGTCGCGACGAAGGCCGTCGCAAAGGCGCCCGCCAAGCCAAAGGCCCCGGCCAAGAAGGCCGCCAAGTGATGGCTGTTGAGGACGAGCACGCCGTGCAACCGTTGCCGGCGCGCAAGTTCCCAACACGCACCTGTGTTGCGTGCCGGACCGAGCGCCAGAAGCGCGAGTTCGTGCGCGTCGTGCGGGCGCCGGACGGCACGACGAGCATCGACCTGACCGGCCGCGCCAATGGCCGCGGTGCATATCTATGCGCCGACGGCTCGTGCTGGCCTGACGCACTCAAGAAGAAATCCATTGAACGCGCGCTGGGGGTGAGCATGCCGCCCGAAGTTCGCGTCCAGCTCGAAGGGGGAGTCGGTCATGGCCCGTAGTCGAAGCGGCACGCGCAATATGCGCGGCCCACGCAAACCACCGCGCCGGACTGACGGCGTCGCCACCGCGCCGGTGCAGACCGCTGAGCCGGTTTCGCGCGGCGCGGTTGAGATCCCAAATTCGATCACGGTCAAGGACCTGGCCGAGCTGTTCGGCGTCAACCCGGCCGACGTGATCCGCGAGCTGATCAAGAGCGGCATTTTCGCGACCATCAACCAGCTCATCGATCGCGATACGGCGAGCCTGGTCGCGGCCGAGCTGGGTTTTGAGGTGGCTGAGGCGGCGGCGCCCGAGCAGGCCGAGGCCAAGAACGGCAAGGAAGCGCCCACTCCGCAGGCAACCAAGGAAGTCCTCTTCGAGGAGGACGACGCCAGCCTGCTCCAGCCCCGCCCGCCGATCGTGACTGTGATGGGTCACGTCGACCACGGCAAGACCAGCCTGCTCGACGCGATCCGCACGACCACCGTGGCATCAGGCGAGCGCGGCGGCATCACCCAGCACATTGGCGCAAGCGAGATCGACAAGGACGGCCGGCGCATCGTCTTCCTCGATACGCCTGGTCACGAGGCATTCACCGCCATGCGCGCGCGTGGCGCGAAGGTGACCGACATCGCGGTGCTCGTGGTTGCGGCGGACGACGGCGTCATGCCCCAGACGCTGGAGGCGATCGACCACGCCAAGGCGGCCAAGGTGCCGATCGTTGTTGCGGTCAACAAGATGGACAAGGCCGACGCAAACCCGGAAAGGATCAAGACCGAGCTCTCCGAGCACGGCGTGGTGATCGAGGAATACGGCGGCGACACGCCGCTCGTGCTGGTCAGCGCCAAGACCGGCGCCGGCCTGACGGACCTGCTCGACACGATCCTGATCGTGGCTGACGTGCAGGAGCTCAAGGCCAACCCCAAGCGTTCCGCGATCGGCACGGTCGTAGAAGCCGAGCTCGACAAGGGCCGCGGCCCGGTGGCGACCGTGCTGGTTCAGACCGGCACGCTCAAAGTTAGCGACATCGTGGTCGTCGGTGACACCTACGGTCGCATACGTGCGCTGGAGAACAGCCGCGGCGTGCGGATCCCGAAGGCCGGTCCGTCGTCGCCGGCGGTAATCCTGGGCCTGGCCGAGGTGCCGGCGGCGGGCGACATCCTGCGGGTCGTCGTGGACGAGAAGGCCGCACGGCAGATGATCGAGCAGCGCCGTGCAGGTGCCGCGCCCGAGCAGACCGGCCGCGCAACTCTCGAGGACCTCTATCGCCAGATCCAGGCCGGTCAGACCAAGGAGCTGCGGGTCATCCTCAAGGCTGACGTCCAGGGCTCGCTCGGCGCCATCACCCACTCCCTGGAGCAGATCCAGGACGAGGAAGTGCGCATCAACATCCTGCACGAGGGCACAGGCGACATAACCGACAACGACATTCTGCTCGCTTCTGCGTCGAATGCCATCGTCGTCGGGTTCAACACGAAGGTCGACCCGCAGGCGCGCCGCACCGCGGAAGCGGAGGGCGTCGACGTGCGCCTGTACGACATCATCTACCAGTTGACCGATGAGATGCGGGCTGCGCTGAGCGGCCTGCTCGAACCGGTTGAGGTGGAGGTCGTCGAGGGCCGCGCCGAAGTGCGCCAGATCTTCAAGTCCGGTCGCACGGTCATCTGCGGCTCATACGTGACTGACGGCCGGATCGTGCGCGGCGGCGCCCGTGTCTACCGCAGCGGCAAGCTCATCGCCACGGACAAGATCGAGTCACTGCGCCGCTTCCGCGACGACGTGCGCGAAGTCCAGACGGGCTACGAATGCGGCATCGGCCTGGTCGGCTTCAACGACGCCGAGGTGGGCGACATCATCGAGTGCTTCAGCCAGCAGACTGTTTCGCGAGTAGTCAGCGCCTAGCTGCGGGGCCGCGCCATGACACAGCGAACAAGACGCCTCGACGAGTTGCTGCGCGAGGAGATCAGCGACATCATCACGCGCCAGGTCGATGACCCGCGCATCGGTTTTCTGACGATTACTGACGTCGAGGTCGCGCCCGACCTGCGCCACGCGAACGTGTGGGTATCGGTCATCGGATCAGACGATGAGAAGAAGCAGACGCTGCGGGCCCTGGCGCACGCGATGCCGTTCGTCCGCCAGCGCCTGGGCCGGCTGCGGTTGAAGCGCATCCCCGATCTCCACGTCAAGGAAGACGAGACGGCTGCGCGCGGGACGCGCCTCATGAAGATCCTCGAGGAGCTCGAGCAGGGCGGCAGCGGTGAGCTCGAGCCGTCGGTCGAGACCCTGCCGTCGCCCCAAAGGAAGAGCCCCGAACCGGAGAAGGCAGAGTGACGCTCAGCTCGCTGACGCCCGCAGACCTGGCAGCCGTGCCCGCCGATGTCGTCGCGCGGCTGCACGCCGCACAGGACGTCCTGACGGTGTGTCACGAGAACCCCGAGGCAGACGCGCTGGGCTCAGCGTTGGGCCTCGCGCTCGCCCTGGAGACGCTGGGCAAGCGAGCCACGCCGCTGTGCTCTGACGTCGTGCCGCCGATGTACGACTTCATGCCCCACATCGACCGCTTCCAGCGCGACCCCAACGCCGACCACGCTTATGACCTGATCGTCGTCGGCGACTGTGGCGACCTCGCGCGGGTCGGTTCGGCACTGGCGCGCAACAGCGAGCTGTTCGGCCGCGTGCCCATCGTCAACATCGACCACCACATCAGCAATCGCGGTTTCGGCGCGGTCAACTGGGTCGACGCGACCGCCGCGGCGACGTGTGAGATGGACACGCTGCTCATGCCCGCGCTGGGCGTCCCGCTCGACGCGGCCGACGGGGCGATCGCGGCCAATCTGATGGCAGGCGTCGTCATTGACACCGCGAACTTCCAGCATCCCAATGTCACGCCGCGCACGTTGCGGGTAGCCGCCGAGCTCGTGGCTGCCGGCGCGCCCCTGTCGGACACCGCGCGGCTGCTGTATCGCACCAAGCCCAATCGCCAGCTGAAGCTGTTCGGGCTGGTTTTGGCCCGCCTGGAGTCGGAGCTGGACGGCCGCCTCGTCTGGTCCGCCTTGTACGAGACCGACTATGCGCAATCGGGCGCCACCGTGGAGGACACCGAAGGCTTGTCCGACCTGCTCAGCCAATCGGCCAGCGCCCAATTCATGGTGCTGTTCCGCGACATGGGTGAGCGGACCAAGATCAGCGTGCGCACGCGCGCGGGTGGGCCCGACGCGACGGTGCTGACCGGCATCTTCGGCGGCGGCGGCCATGCCCGGGCATCCGGCGCCACCCTGGCGCTGCCCATACGCGACGCGATTCCCGCTGTCCTGGAGGCCGCGCGACACCAGCTGGCCGAGCGTGGCTGAGGCGGGCGGCGTCGACGGCATCGTCGTCGTCGCCAAGCAGCCCGGCCCCACATCGCACGACATCGTCGCCTTGATCCGCCGCCTGGCGGGCGTCAAGCGCGTGGGCCACGGCGGCACACTGGACCCGTTTGCCGCTGGCGTGCTGCCGGTGTTCGTGGGTCAGGCGACGCGCCTCGTGGAGTACCACATGCGCGATGACAAGGAATACCGCGCGCTCATTGCCTTTGGCGCCCG
>JARXKQ010000178.1 GCA_030271555.1 Chloroflexota bacterium
AGCGGCCACGGGCGCCAGCGCGGCAATCGTCGCGGCCAGGGCGCCCGGGGTATGCGCGAAGTCGACATAGACGTCGAACGGCTGACCGGCGTCGACTGGCTGCATCCGGCCGGTCACGTGGGCCACGCCGGCCAACCCGCGGCGCATCGCCGCCGGGTCCAGCCCCAGCGCCTCGCCCACGCCGATCGCGGCCAGCGCGTTGTGCGCGTTGAAGCTGCCGGCGAGGTGCAGCTCGACGTCCGCCTCCCATCGCGCGGTCCTCACGAAGAATGCGACACCAGTAGGCGTGTCGATGACGTCCGTGGCGACGATGTCCGCCGTCACGTCGTCACCGACCGAATATGTCAGCACCCTGGCACCGGCGGATCGTGCTGCCGCCGCGAACGACGCCCCCTCCTTGTCGCGGGCGTTGACGACCGCGAGCTTGCCCAATCCCTTGTCCGGATTGGAGTCGCTGACCGCGAGCCCTTCGAAAAGGGAGCGTTTCGCGGCGACGTACGCGTCATAGGTGCCGTGCAGATCGAGATGCTCGTGGGTGATGTTGGTCAGCACCGCGATGTCGTAGGCGACTTCCGCGACGCGCTCCAGCGCAAGGCCGTGCGACGTCGATTCGACGATGGCGTACCTGTCGCCGGCTTCGACCATCGCGCGCAGGTCGGCCTGGACGACCGGCGCCTCAGGCGTCGTGTGGCCGGAGTAGCCCTTGCTGACCCCGCCGCAGATCGCCTCGATCGTCGTGATCAAGCCGGCCGGGTAGCCGCACTCAAGCAGCATGCCGCGGACCAGGTAGGACGTGGTGGTCTTGCCGTCAGTCCCGGTGATGCCGATGACGCCCAAGTCGCGACTGGGGAAGCCGTAACGCCACGCGGCGGCGAGCGCCAGGGCGCTGCGCGACGAGCTCACCACGAGCTGCGAAATAGTGATGTCGGGCAGCGGCCGCTCAACAATGAGCGCGGCCGCGCCCCGCTCCACGGCAGCCGCGCAATACGCGTGGCCGTCGCGCTCGGCACCCGGCACCGCGACGAACACGTCGCCCGCGCCGACGTCGCGCGAATCGAATTGAACCTCGCCTACCGCCACGCCGTCAGTCGCCCCCACGACCTCGCGCAGCATGCCGCGTGATCGGAGGAGCTCGACCAAATCGGCCAAATCGGCCGGGTCGGTCAGGCGGGTCATTCGGACATCCCCGGCGGGCCGCCGGTCAGCTCGTTTGCGTTCTCACGCTCGTCCTGCGTGCTGATCGCGCCGGCCGCACCCCCTCCTCCGCCACGCCGGAACGACGAACGCAGTAGCGAAATCAGCTGGCCCATCTCAGGAATGCGGAGCAGAACGGCATACAGGGCATAGACGATGCCACCTACCACGGAAGTGACGATGATCTGGGCGAGCAGCAGGAGCCGCCCACGATCGCCGCCAAGAATCGGGTCGGTCAGCTGCACCATGAAGGCCATGACCAAAGCCGAAAGCACCGCGCCAAGGGCGAACACCAGCAGCGGTCGGATGAACTTGTCAACACCGATGCCGGGTATCCGTCGCCACAGGAGCACGCCCAGAACGGTCGCCTCTGTCCATGCGCCCGCGGTGATGCCGACGGCAATACCAGCCAAGCCCATGCTGCCGACCAGGGCGACACCCGTGGTGACCGCAACGGCCAGGTCAGTGAAGGCGGTGAAGACCGGCGTGCGCGTGTCCTTACCCGCATAGAAGGCGCGTGACAGGATGATGACGAGCGACAGGCCGGTGAGGCCCAGAAGCAGGAACGCCAGCGCATCAGAGGTCTGGGCGATTGCCTGCTGGTCGAGGCCGGCGAAGAGCAGCGTCACGCCCTGGTGGCGCAGCACGAAACCGACCGCGGTGATGAACAGCATGATCCAGGCGATGAGCCGCATCGAGCGCGTCAGGAGCTGCGAGAACTCCCTGGTCGTGCCCGTGGCGACCACACGCGACAGCGTGGGCATGAGCACCAGCGACATGGGGTAGCTGATCGTGCCCAGCGGAATCTGGAGCAGGGTCGTGGCGACGTTGTAGTCGGTCACGGCGCCCAGGCCCACGCCCGACGCGAGCATCGTCGCCACCATGAACACGATCTGGTTGGCACCCAGGCCGATGGCCCGCGGCACCATCAACAGCAGGATCTGGCGGACGGCCGGATCGGACATGTCGATCCGCAGCGACAGGTGGAAGTGCTCACGCATCAAGGGACGAATCTGGACTACCAGATGGAGCAGTGACCCGATGACCACACCGACCGCCAGGCCCTCGACGCCCAGCACCGGCCCGAGCAGCACCGCGCCCACGATGATCGAGACGTTGTAGAGCGATGGCGCCACCGCTGATGCTGCGAAGCGGCCGCGGACGTTGAGGGTCGACGAAGCGACGGCCGCGAGCGCGAGCAGAACCGGCGACATGAGCATGATCCGCGTCAGGCGGACGGTCAGCTCCGTGCCGACGGCGTCGAAGCCCGGCGTGATGAGCGGCACGATCTGCGCCGCGAAGATGGCGATGATCACCGCCAGCGCCGCTAGGACGATGAGCATGATGTTGATCACCGTCGAGACGACGCGCCAGCCGCGCTCGTCCTCGCCCTTGGCGAAGATGCCCGCGAGGACCGGCACCATCGACGAGCCGAACGCGCCGGCCGCAACAAGCTGGAAGAGGGTGTCCGGGACCCGGAACGCGGCGAAGTAGGCGTCGAGTTGCGTGCCCGCGCCGAACTCGTTGGTGATCACCACCACGCGGACGTAGCCCAGGATGCGCGACACGAAGTAGGCACCGGCCACGATCATGCCGGCGCGGGCGAGGGTACGGCCGGCGCTCATCTCGCTGGCGGCTCGGCGTGCACGGATGAGCGCGGATGGGCGGCGCGATAGGCGCTGCGCAATCTCTGGGGCGTGACGTGGGTGTAGACCTGGGTCGTACCCAGGCTGGCGTGGCCCAGCAGCTCCTGGACGACGCGCAGGTCGGCGCCGCCCTCGAGCAGGTGGCTCGCAAAAGAGTGCCGCAAGGTGTGCGGCGACGTCCCTTCGGGCAGCCCCGCGGCGCGCATCAGCCGCCCCAGGCGATAGCGCAGCCCTCTCACGCCAAGCGGCGCGCCATTCGAATTGAGAAAGACGAAGCCCGATTCGGCCGACATACCTTTGGCCAGCAGCTCCGGCCGACCTTCGCGCAGATAGGTGGCGAGCGCTTCGCGCGCCGGGCCGCCGAGCAGCGTCACGCGCTCCTTGCGGCCCTTGCCGATGACCCGCAGCTCGCCGCGCGGAAGATCGAGGTCGGCCAGGCGGGCGGAGGCGAGCTCGCTGATGCGCAGCCCGCCGGCGTAGGCCGTCTCGATGATGGCCACGTCGCGCAGGGCGAGCGAACGCCGCGCCGAAGAATGGGGTGCCACGTCGAGCAGATCCTCGACCTGTTCAACGGCGAGCACCGCGGGCAGGCGCCGCGGCTGGCGCGGCGTGAGCGCGCCCGACCACGGATCCGCGTCTACAAGATCTTCGCGCCGTGCCCAGCGGTAGAAGGAGCGCAGCGCGGCCAGGCGGCTGCTGACTGAGCGCTTGGCCAGCTGCCGATCGGCAAGCTCGGCCATATAGCCACGGATGAGCGGCCGGGGCGGCTTACCCCAGTCAACGCCGCGCGCCGCGAGGAAGTCGAGGTATTGAGTGATGGCCGTGCGATAAGAGCGGCGCGTGTGCTCGCTCGTGTCGCGCGCGGCGAGGCGGCCAAGGAAGTTGTCGAGCGCGTCGGCCCCGGTCACGCCGCCCGGCGGGTTCGAGGCCCCGTCGTTGACACCCGCTTGGCACCGGCTCCGCCGCGCCGTGCGCCAGCGCCTCGCCCACCGCCACCGCGGCGCGCCGGTTTGAGCGCATCCGGATTGGGCGCGCCGCCGGCCAGCTTCATACCCGGCACGATAGTTGCCGGCAACTCGACCGGCGCGCCACATTTGAGGCAAATGCCGCCGCTTTCGGCCTCGCGCGCGACCGGCCCATTGTCCGCGTCATGCAGGGCACCCGTCGTCTCGCGCGACGATGTGAAGTCGCACTTGG
>JARXKQ010000179.1 GCA_030271555.1 Chloroflexota bacterium
CGCGCTTCGAGCAGACGTTGCGCGACGACATCCTGCCGCGCGCGGAAGGCGAGGGTCGTCTTGGCGCGGAGCTGTTCGCCGCGAAGCTGCGCCACACCACGTCGAGTGACCTTGCGCCCGACAACCTCGGCGCTAGGGCGCGCCGCGACTACGACCTCGTCCGCGCCGAGATGCTGCGCCTGGCCCGCCTGGCGTGGCCGCAGTGGCTGCCCGGTGAACAGATCCCGGACGACGGCGACGAGACCATCAGACGAGCGTTGCTGGCCATAGCGCAAGTGCACCGGCAGCCGGCGGATCTGCTCGACTTCAGTCGCGACGAGGTGCGCCGGATCGAAGACTTCTGTCGCGCCAACGACGTGATCGGCCTGCCCGATGAGCCGCTGACTGTCACCTGGACGCCCGTTTTCATGCGCGCCTACGGCCGGGCGTTTCTGCAGGCGCCTGGGCCGCTCGACAAGGGGCTGTCGAGCTATTTCTGGATCTCGCCGCCCGACGAGGACGCCAGCGCTGAATCGGTCGAGTCGTACATGCGCGAAGACAACGACCGGATGCTGCGCCTGCTGGCGATCCACGAAGGCGTGCCCGGGCACTACGTGCAGGGCGCGTATTCGAACCGGTCGCCCAGCCTGGTCCGCGCCGTCTTTGGCAGCGGCGTATTCGCCGAGGGCTGGGCGGTGTACGTGACCCAGGTGATGATGGACCTGGGCTACGGCGAGCACGAGCCGGCGCTGCTGCTCAACCACTGGAAGTTCTACCTGCGCGCCATCACCAACGCCTTGATGGACGTCGCGATCCACGTGGAGGGTATGACCGAGGAACAGGCGATGGCGCTCATGGTTGGCGGTGGCTTCCAGGAAACCGACGAGGCGCGTGCCAAGTACCTCCGGGCACGGCTCACCTCGACCCAGCTCACGACCTACTACCTGGGCTCGATCGGTATGTGGGAGCTCGAGGAAGAGGGCCGGCAGCGGGCAGCGGCTGCCGCAGGGGCGAAAGCGGATGCCGTGCCGGCGCAGCGCATCGTCGGTGGCATGGGCACCACGCCCGGCTTCAACTACCGCGCCCACCTGGAAGCGGTGATCTCGCACGGTCAGCCGCCCAGCAAGTGGCTGCGCCGGGCGATGTTCGGGACCGACTGAGGCTATCGGGGTGGACTTTGGCCTGATCCTGCCCTCGTATCGGGCCGGCGCGTCGGTCGAGAGCATCGAGGCGGCGTCAGAGACGATCGCCCGCCTCGGCTGGCATTCCGCTTTCAGCACCGACCACTTCCTGGTCGGCACCTCCGAGCGGGAGGAGGACTACTTCCACATCTTCGACGCGCTCGCGACGGTGGTCCACATCGCCGCGCGCCAGCCTTCGCTTCGCGTCGGCATCAGCGTCCTGGTCGTGCCGCTGCGCAACGCGGTCGAGCTGGCCAAGGAGCTGGCGACGATCGACGTGCTGTCGGGTGGGCGGTTGATCGTTGGCATTGGCGGCGGCTGGGACGAGGCCGAGTTTGGGCACCTTGGCCTGGCCGATCGGTTCAAGCAGCGCGGCGCATATATGAACGAGGCAATTGCCATTTGGCGCCACCTGTGGGGCGGCGGCCAGGGTCCATTCCACGGCCGCTTCCATTCCTTCGACGAAGTCCGCTTTGGGCCGCTCCCCGTCCAAGGGGCCGAGCTACCGGTGTGGGTGGGTGGCCGCGATGAGGCCGCGCTGCGCCGGGCCGGTGCCCTGGGGAACGGCTATCACTCGTCCGCGACCGGCCCGGACAACTACGCACCGCGGGTGCCGATCGTGCGCGCCGCCGCAGCCGAGGCGGGCCGGCCGGCGCCCCTCTTCTCGGCGCGCTTCCGCGTCGCGTTTGGGGATCACAAGGTGCCGTACTTCATGCTGACCGGCCCGCCAGAGCAGATGATCGCGACGCTGCGTGAGTTCGCGGCGTTGGGGGTGAGCCACGTCGCGGTCGACTTCGCCGAGACGGATCCCGACAAGGTGGCGCGCCTGATCGAGCGGTTCGACTCCGAGGTCCGCGCGGCCTTCCGGTGACGGATCCGACCTCCCGATCCCCACGCCGGCCGGCTACTGCCCGGGCACGCGCGGAGGTGCCCGATTCGGACGCTGGCGCTCCACCGACGCAGGTCGAGCTCGAGGCGATCGAGTGGGAGCGCACGCACTGGGTCGCGCTGCTCGGGGCGAGCGTCGAGAGGGATGACGCGCTTGGCGTGGCGTGGTCAACGCATCCCGGTCGCGGTGCCGGACTGAACTTTGTGTCGTGCGTCCGTTGGCCTGCGGCGGACGTCCTCGCGCGCCTGGCGCAGGTTGAGGCGCGAATGCGCGCCGCCGGCGTGTGGCCGCAGGTCGTCGTCAGCGAGGGATTGAGCGAGCCGCGCGACCTGACGGATCTATTGCGCGCACAGGGCTGGGTGCCGCTGGGAAGCGAGCGGCTGATGTGGACCCGTCACCCGTCGGTCGTGCCGCACCTTGACCCCGGCCTGCGCATCGAAGCGGTCACGCCCGCAACCGCGCTCGAGTGTGCACGTCTCGAGACGGCCGCCTTCGGCTTGGATGAGAGAGCAATCGAGGAGAGCGCCGAGCTACTGGGTCACGCGGTGTCCTCAGGGGCGACGCGCGCCTTCCTGGTGCGCCTCGTCGGTGAACCAATCGCGTCCGCGCGGCTCGTGCCCGGCGAGCCGGGTAGCGGCATCGCCTCGCTCCATGCCGTGGGCGTCACCGAACGCCATCGCCGGCGCGGCTACGGCCGCCTCATCACTGCGATCGCTACTCGCGCCGGCCTCGCAACGGGCCACAAGCTGGTCTGGCTGTCAGTCGACGCCGATAACGCCGGCGCCATCGACATGTACCGCGGCCTGGCGTTCGACTTCACCTTCACCTGGGCGCGTTGGGCCGCGCCCGCGAACTGACAGGCTGGGTCGCACTGGTAGGCTGAATCGCCGTGATTTGCTCGAATTGCCAAACCCACAACGAGGCGGGACGCAAGTTCTGCATGGAGTGCGGCGGGCCGCTGGCGGCCGCTTGCCCCAATTGCGGCGTGTCCAACCCGGCCGCGGCCAAGTTCTGCGGTGAGTGCGCCACGCCGCTCTCGGCGGCCGCCGGCGCGGGAGCGGCAGCGCCGCTCGCGGGGACGCTGCCCGGACGATCACAACGTGTGGGCGCAACCGCCGAGCGCCGTCTCGTCACGGTCCTGTTCGCAGACCTGGTGGGCTTCACGAGCGTCGCCCAGGATCTTGATCCCGAGGACACGCGCGAGTTCCTGACGCGCTACTTCGATTTGACGCGGACGATCGTGGAGCGCTACGGCGGGACGGTGGAGAAGTTCATTGGCGACGCTGTCATGGCCGTGTGGGGCGCGCCGATGGCGCACGAGGACGACGCCGAACGCGCCGTGCGCGCCGCGCTCGAGATTGTGCACGGCGTCCCAGGCATGAGTGAGAAGGTGGGCATTGACGTGCGCGCTGGCGTCCTCACAGGCGAAGCGGCGGTGACGGTTGGCGCCACTGGGCAGGGCATGGTCGCGGGAGACCTCGTCAACACCGCCAGCCGGCTGCAGTCGGTCGCACCGCCCGGGACCGTGCTGGCCGGTGAGGCGACGTACCGCGCGACGAGCGGCGCGATCAGCTTCGAGGCAGCGGGCGAGCAGTTGCTCAAGGGCAAGGAAGCGCCGGTCCCCGCTTGGCGCGCGATAGCCGTCGTTGGGTTGCGCCGCGGCTCCGCCCGCGCCGTGCTGGAGCCGCCGTTCACCGGGCGCGATGACGAGCTGCGCCTGCTGAAGGACCTCTTCCACGTGACGGAGCGC
The DNA here is from genome assembly GCA_030271555.1 of Chloroflexota bacterium. GTDB lineage: Bacteria > Chloroflexota > Limnocylindria > Limnocylindrales > CSP1-4 > JALYGJ01. The sequence goes on from JARXKQ010000179.1 coordinate 3,800, forward strand.
GAGCAGAAGCCGCGTCTCGTGTCCGTGATGGGCGAGGGCGGGATCGGCAAGAGCCGCCTCGTGTGGGAGCTCGAGAAGTACATCGACGGCGTGGTCGGCGACTTCTACTGGCACGTCGGCCGCTCTCCCTCGTACGGCAACGGCATCAGCTATTGGGCGCTCGCGGAGATGGTCCGTGGCCGCGCCGGCATTGCCGAAACCGACGAGCCGCAGGTCGCACGCCAGATCGG
>JARXKQ010000180.1 GCA_030271555.1 Chloroflexota bacterium
CCAATGTTTTCCACCAACCGCGACCAACTGGGGATATCCCTGTGGATGACCGCAAGCGCAGGTCATGCCGGCCGCTTGCGGCAGGCAGGACCGGAGCGCGCAGCAGCAGCCGTGAGGCGTCGCTGCGGAGATCAGGCATTACGAGCGCAGGTCATGCCGGCCGCTTGCGGCAGGCCTGACCGGAGCGCGCAGCAGCAGCCGTGAGGCGTCGCTGCGGAGATCAAGCAATGTGGAGATGCGAGCATTGCGCGCGATGACCGAAGAGCTCTTGATCAGCATTGATATCGAAGCCTCGGGCGACAGCCCCAGCACGGGCAGCCTGCTGTCGATCGGCGCCTGCCTGGTGGATGACCCGAGTACCGCCATCTATCTCGAGCTCAAGCCTGAGCCGGACCGGCCCTGGTCGGCTGAAGCGCAGGGCGTCCATGGCCTAACCGCTGATCGGTTGGAGCGCGACGGCCTTGAGCCCGCCGCCGCGATGCGACGGCTGGAAGACTGGGTCCTCAACGTGGCTGCCGGTCGCCGGCCCGTATTCGTGGGCTTCAACGCGCCATTCGACTGGATGTTCGTGGCGGACGCCTTCTGGCGGTACCTGGGTCGCAACCCCTTCGGGATATCGGCACTCGATCTCAAGAGCCTGTACATGGGCCGCATCGGTGTGACCCGGTGGGCGGAGACGCGCAAGCTCCACATCGAAGAGCGGCTCGACATCCACTTCAAGCAGACGCACAACGCACTCGAGGACGCGCGCGATCAGGCGCTCCTCGCGCGGGCGCTGTTGCAGCGCGGCGCTCCGGCGATCAATAAACCAGAGGAATGAACTTCTTCGTTCGCGCCGCGTAAGCCGTATAGCCGGCGTACTGCTGGCGCAACCAGATCTCTTCGCGGCGCGCCTTCAGATCGAGTACCACGGCCAGCGCCACCGTGAACAGCAACGCGAGTGGCGATACGGCATGGATCGATCCGCCCAGCGCAGCCAGGATCAGGCCCGTGTAGATGGGGTGCCGGATGAACCGGTAGATGCCCCGTTCGACGAGCTCAGCCGAAGCGAGCGGCTTCGGCAATGGGCTGAGCGAGCCACCCAGGGTCACGATGCCCAGGCCAAAGACGATCACGCCAGCGACTAAGCCGACCAGCCCGACCACCTGCGCGATCTGCTCCATCGAGCCATCGACCTGCACGGGAAAGGCCATCGCCGCGACGACGATCGCGAGCAACAGCAGCAGTTGCAGGGCGAGCCAGCCTTCGCCGCGCGGCCCCAGGCTGGGCAAACGGCTCATTCGTCGGGCGTCGGCACCCCGAGGACGTTGAAGCCGCCGTCCACGTAAACCGTCTCCCCGGTGACATTGCGCGACAGGTCGCTTGCCAGGTAGACGGCCGTGCCGCCAACGTCCTCGATCGTGATGCTCTGGCGCATGGGGGCGATGTCCTTGAATTTGCCGTACATCGTCTTGAACCCGGCGATGCCGCTCGCCGCGAGGGTGCGAATTGGGCCCGCAGAGATCGCGTTGACGCGGATGTTCTGGGGACCCAGGTCCGCGGCGAGATAGCGCACTGACGACTCGAGCGCGGACTTGGCCACGCCCATCACGTTGTAGTTCGCGACGACCTTCTCGGCGCCGTAGTAGCTGAGCGTCATCATCGAGCCACCGTTGGGCATGAGTGGCGCGGCAGCGCGAGCCAGCGCGACCATGGAGTAGGCGCTGACGTCGAGGGCGAGCATGAAGCCGGCGCGTGACGTATCGACGAAGCGGCCATCGAGATCCTCGCGCCGCGCGAACGCCAGCGCGTGGACCAGGATGTCGATCGTGCCCTGCTCTTTCTGCCACCGCGCAAAGACACGTTCGATGTCCGCGTCCTCCTGGACGTCGCACGGCTCAACGAAGGTGGAACCAAGCGATTCCGCGAGCGGCCGAACGCGCTTCTCGAGCAGCATCTCGATCGACGAGAAGCCGACCCACGCCCCCTGCTCGTGCAGCGCTTTGGCGATGCCCCAGGCGATCGAATGGTCGTTGGCGACGCCAAAAATGAGCGCCTTTTTGCCGTCGAGCAGACCCACGTCCCACACCCTCCTACGGTTCGGTCGTCAACGGTACCTGTAAGGCGACGACACCGCGCTGTGAGAGGTACGGGCGCTCTGCACCCCCGATGAACACGTCACCCTTGACCAGCCACCCTCCGGACGCCGGCGGCGCGACGGCGTGCACGGTGAGCGTCGTCGTCTGACCGGGTGCAAGGCCGTCGGGAATGGCGACGCTGCCCATCAGATCACCGATTGCCTCCGAGCCGTCGTAGAACGGCACTGCCGGGACACTGTGGAGCTGGAGCTTCCAGCCCGATGACGTCTGGTTGCCGGTGTTCGTCACCTGGAGCTGGTAGTCGGCCGCACCGTTCACGGGCACGGTCGCCGGTGCATCGACGACGGAATAGCGGATGCCGTAGTCGCGCGTGGCCAGGTAGTCGCGAATGCCCAGGTACATCCCAATGGCGATGGCCTCGCGCGCGATTGGCTGCATCAGCAGACCGCGCTCGATGGGATCGCTGACATAGAGCGACTCGGTGAGAACGGTCGGCTGCAAGGCTGGCCGCGGCTCGAGCGGTGGCGTGGGGACGGTCAATGAGTAAGGCGAAAGTGTGTAGAAGGCCCTGCCGTTCCGGACGCCCCAGTCAATTGGGTAATAGGTGTCGCTGCGGAAGGTGTCCAGCTGGTTGATCTGCTGGGCCTGCACGTAGGTCGCGAAGGCGGTGCCTTCCGGTGTCCACGAACGCTGCAGCCCGGTGAACGTCATCGTGCCGCGCCGGCAGCGGCAGCCCGCACCGTTGTTGTGATTGAAGATGTGCAGGTCGGCGCGCGCCTCGTTGCCCATGTCGATGCGATACGCCAGCCCATCCCAGTCATCACCGCCGGGCTTCGTCGGGCCGATCACGCCGTCGCCATTGACGTCGAACTCAGGATCGGGAATGTGGACGTCTGTCGTCCGCGTCATCACCACGTTCACGCCCGCTGCAACGAGTAGCCGCTGGAGGCGCAGCCCGATATCAAGGTTCAGGAACTTCTCGGTGACCTTCTTGGTCGCCGCGCCCGTATTAATGCCACCGTGACCGGGGTTGATGAGGATCGTGATGGCGCCAGGGTTCGCGGGATAGATCGGCGGCATTCCCTTGCGCAACGACCGCGTGCGCGAGTCGCTGCCGAGCCCGTTCTGGACAACGAGATGGGCGACGTAGTCGCCGTCCGGCATCAAGGCGCCGCCGTCATCGGCCCCGGCCCAAGCCCAGCTGTAGTTGCCGGCTGCAAGCTGATCGCCGCTGGCCAAACGGCGCACCACGGCTCCGCCTGGCTGGTCGATGGTCAGTGTCACGATCGCGCCACGCGCCATGGTGAGGCGGATGCCCGCCGCATGGCGAGTGCTCACGTCGTCCGATGTGAACGGTGACGCGATCACCCGAAACGAGCTGATCGTGTTGTTCTCCGCGACCGCGACCGGGGCGAACGCGGGCAGGAGCGCGGCGGCAACGAGCAGAGCTGCGAGCTGCTGGCGGATCATCGGGCGATTCTCCTGTATGAGGCAACGTAGTCGAGCGCCGGACCGCGCCACGAGAAGTCGGTGGCCATGGCATTTCGGACAACGTGTGCCCAGCGGTCGGTCTCAACAAAGGCTGCCAGCGCCCGACCCACCGTTTCGACCAAGGCCCACGGATCGGCCGGCTCAAAGCCAAAGCCGGTGCCGTTGGCCGGGTCCAGATCGGCATCGATGACCGTGTCGACCAGCCCACCGGTGAAGCGCACGATGGGTGGCGTGCCGTAGCGCATGGCGATCATCTGACTCTGGCCGCACGGCTCGAAACGCGATGGCATCAGGAACGAGTCTGCGCCGGCGTACATCCGCCGCGCCAGAGCCCGATCGAACCGGTCGACCACAGCCAATCGGCCCGGATTGGCGCTGGCGAGTACCTGTAGCTCACCGACCAGCCGCTTGTCACCGGTTCCCAG
>JARXKQ010000181.1 GCA_030271555.1 Chloroflexota bacterium
CGCACCACGAGTCGAGTCAATGATTCGTGCTGGATCTTGCCGGGCTGCGCCCACAGCGCCAGCAGTGCGGCCGGAATGCCGACAGACAACAGCGTGATTGCCGATGCATTGCGCAGCGCGATGGGGAAGATGCCCACCACCAGCGACGAAACGATGACAAGGCCCATAGTCGCAATGCGCGCCAGGAAGAGGCCGATGATGTCGAACATGCCATTGACGATGCGCTGGCCCTCCTCCACCGCCGGCGCCAGGGCGGCGAATGAGTCTTCAGTCAGCACGATGTCGGCCACGCCGCGGCTGGCCTGACTGCCGCTCGCCATGGCCACGGCCAGGTTCGCTTTCTTGAGGGACAGAACGTCATTCACGCCATCGCCGATCATCGCCACGTAGGCGCCGCCGGCCCGCAGCGCGGCGACGAGGCGCTCCTTCTGAGTGGGGGTGATGCGGCCGAAGATCACGTTGCGCTGGGCGGCAGCGGCGACTGCGTCCTCATCAAGATCGTCGAGCTGCGTACCGGAGATCTGCGGCAGGTCGCCCGTCAGGCCGGCCTGGCGCGCGAGGGCCACGACGGTATCCGGATCGTCGCCGCTGATGATCTTGACGCGCACGCCGGCCTGACGGAAGCGCTCGAGGATGGCGCCGACGCCGGGCCGCAGCTCGTCTTCGAGGACGACCAGGCCAAGCGGCGCAAAGGACGGCGCCAGGCGCGCGTCGTCGTCATCGCCGCTGATGGCCGCCGGGTCGTCGCTGCTCATCAGGAGCAGCACGCGCAGGCCGCTCGACGCGCGCTCGTTGACCTGTTGCTCGATGCCCGGCCAGCGGTCGCGATGCTCTGCGGCGAGCGCCGGCGCGAGCAGCTGCGGCGCGCCCAGTACGTATGAGGTGCCGTCGCCCATGGTTGCGCCGCTCCACTTGCGGGCGGACGAGAAGGCCACTTCGCGCGCGACGGCACCTGGTTCGCCCCGCAGTTGCGCGGCGATCGCCTCCGCTGTCTTGTTGCGCTCGGTCGTGCTGGCGACGAAGGTGGATAGCGACCGCCGGAAGCCGTCATCATCCGTGCCGATCGGGACCAGCTCGCGCATCGACAGACGGTTGGCGGTGAGCGTGCCCGTCTTGTCGGTGCACAACACGTCGACTCGGCTGAGCGACTCGACGGCGTTCGCCTGCTGGACAAGGGCGCCAAAGCGAACGAGTCGCACCGCGCCCAGCGCATACGCGACCGCAATCGAGACAAAGAGGCCGTTTGGGATCAGCCCGGCGAGAACCGAAGCCTGGGCGATCGTTTCGCCCGGCGTCGCGACATGAATCACCGCAGTAAGGAGCAGCAGAAGTTCCATGTAGATGACGAGCACGAGCGCGAGGCGGATCACGCTGTTGACGCTGCGCTGAAGTGGCGTGAGCACGCGCCGGAATGCCTTGGCGCCCTGGGTAATGCGATTGGCCAGGCTCTGGGCACCAACATGCTCCACGACGTACCTGCCGCTACCGGTCGCGCAGAACGAGCCCGAGTAGACCTCGTCGCCGGGGCCCTTGCGAACCAGGTCCGACTCGCCAGTCAGCAGCGATTCATCCGCCTGGAGGCGGCCCAGCGTGAGTTTGCCGTCGAGCACGAATTGGTCGCCAGCATTGATCTGCACGAGATCCCCCACGACCAGCTCGTGCGGGTTCACCGTCGTCGCTTGCCCATCGCGAATGGCGCTTGCCGTGGGCCGGGTGAGGAGGCTGATCCGGTCGAGAGTCCGCTTCGCTCGGACCTCCTGAGCGACACCGACGATGACGTTGGTGCCGACTACCAGCACCGATACCAGCGCATCGAGCGGGCGGCCCACGATGACCAGCCCCAGGCCGAGCAGGAACATGATGTTGTTGGTGAACGTGAAGGTGTTCTCGCCGGCTATCTCCAGGTAGGAGCGACCGCCGGTCTCAGGGGCGTCGTTGCCCAGGCCGCGCGCTCGCCGCGCGAGAACCTCCGCCGCCGTCAGGCCTGAGGTGGGGGTCTCGATCAGGTCTTGTGCCACGTTCTACCGATGATTGAAGCGGCAAAGGCGGTAGCGCCGTACAGCATCAGGCCGACGATCGTCCCGCATACGTTAACGATCACGTCATCGATGTCCGCGGCGCGATAACCGTGGCCCAGGTTGATCGAAAGAACATACTGCGTCGTCTCGATGGCAGCTGAGAGCGCAGCGCCGGCGAGGATCACGACCGGCCAGGGCAGTCGCCTGAACGCCACCGGCAGCAGCAGGCCCAGTGGCACGAAGGCCAGCAGATTGCCGATGAGGTTGGCGAACACGAATGAACCGGGGCCGTGGCGGAGCGCAGGCAGGATCGTGGCGAACGGCTTGAGGTTCAGGCGCACGTTCGATTCGACGTCCGCCCCGACCGGCCGCAGCGTCAGAACGGCGAGCATGACGAGATACACGATGAGCAGCGCGAGCGCGAGCCTATCGATCCGCATCGTCATCAGTTTCGCCGACATCGCTCATGAGCGACGTGCTCACCGCTCGGCACGTTTCGGGATCGAAGCCATTACGCGCGAGCAGCGCATACGCCTTCTGGCGCCGCTTGCGCTCATCCGGCTCCCGTTCCAGCGTTGCCCGTTTGCGCTGGACAAGCGCGGTCGCGGCGGCAAGGTTGGGATCACCTTCTTGTGACTCGCCAAGTCGATCCGCGAGCACCTCGTCCACGACCTGACGAGCTACGCCCTTGAGGGCCAGCTCGCGCCGGAGGGTGTTCTCGCCGCGCGGCCTCGCCCTGTCGCGGCTCTCAACCCAGGTGCGCGCGAAGTCGGCATCGTCGAGATAGCCAACCTCGGCAAACCGCTCCACGACCTCGTCGATCAGCCCCTGCGGATAACCGAGATGTAGCAACCGCTTGCGGGTCTCACCGACCGACCTCGGCCTAACCGCGAGGAACGCGGCCGCGGCCTCGACCACCGGTCCGGCTTCGGTGATCGTCCCTCTTGACTCGCGCCGTGCCTTGACCGACTCCGGCGTGCTCCGCTGCCGACTCTTCACTTGTCCGGGGTGCGTTCAGCGCACCTATCGCCCGCCGCAGCCTCTTCCCAGCGATGGAAACCGCGCAAAGTCGGCAACCTGACTGAGCACATGAGCGTCGCGGGCATCGATGGAGGCTTTGCTGAGCCTGTCGCCCGACGTTGGGAGCCGTTCACCGGGCCGTAGGTGCGTTCATCGCACCGACTGGGCAGGTCGGGGGTCGCCCGGGCTGACTTAGGCGAGCCGAATGCAAGGCGCTGGGGAGTGACGGCCGCGAGCGTACTTGTCGTACGTGAGCGACCGGAACGAACCCAGCAACGCAGCGAGCGGGCCAGATCACCCGCCCTACTCGGCTTCGGAGATGCCTTCGACAGGGACAGTAATCGTCGCGACCTTGCCGCGAATCTCCGTCTCGAGCTTCTGGGCGACATCCTGGTTCGCGCGCAGGAATTCCTTGGACTGCTCGCGACCCTGGCCCAGGCGCACATCGCCATAGTTGAACCAAGCGCCGGTCTTGCTGACGATGTCCGAGGCGACGCCGACATCCAGCAATCCGCCCTCGCGGCTGATGCCTTCGCCGTACATGACGTCGAACTCGGCGACTCGGAAGGGTGCCGCGACCTTGTTCTTGACCACCTTTACGCGCACGCGGCTGCCGATCGAATCCGTGCCGCTCTTGATGGTCTCGATGCGCCGGATGTCGAGCCGGACGCTCGCGTAGAACTTGAGCGCGCGGCCGCCCGGCGTGGTCTCCGGGTTGCCGAACATGACGCCGATCTTCTCGCGCAGCTGGTTGGTGAAGATGAGCGCCGTGTTGCTGCGGTTGATGGCGCCGGTCAGCTTGCGCAGCGCCTGGCTCATCAGCCGCGCCTGGAGCCCCATGTGGCTGTCCCCCATCTCGCCCTCGATCTCGGCGCGGGGCACGAGCGCCGCGACGGAGTCGATGACGATCACGTCGATCGCCGACGAGCGCACGAGCTTCTAGGTGATCTCGAGCG
>JARXKQ010000182.1 GCA_030271555.1 Chloroflexota bacterium
AGACAACCTTGCTGATGGTGCCCAGGCCGGACGATTCGTCGGCATTGGGCGCGTCGTCGAGGTCGGCCAGGCGGATCTTCTCTGGGCGAACGGTGAAAGTGCCCGACTGACCAACGATCTGTTCCGCCGCGGCCCCGGTGATCAGGTTGGAGGTCCCGACAAAGCCGGCCACGAAACGGGTCGCGGGCTTTTCGTAGACCTCAGCCGGGCTGCCGACCTGCTCGATCCGGCCGCGGTTGAAGACGGCCATGCGGTCGGACATGGTCAGCGCTTCGCCCTGGTCATGAGTCACGTAGATGAAGGTGATGCCAACCTGCTGCTGGATCTGTTTGAGCTCGATCTGCATCTCTTCGCGCAGTCGCAAGTCGAGGGCGCCCAGCGGCTCGTCGAGCAACAGGACACGTGGCCGGTTCACGAGCGCGCGCGCGAGGGCGACACGCTGGCGCTGTCCGCCGCTCAGCTGGCTTGGGCGGCGCTTCTCGTAGCCGTCGAGCCGAACCATGCGCAGCGCCTCGGTGACGCGCTCCTTACGCTTGACCGTGTCGACCTTCTTGATCATCAGGCCGTAGGCGACGTTGTCGCCGACCGACATGTGCGGAAACAGGGCGTAGTCCTGGAAGACGGTGTTGACGTCGCGCTCGAACGGCGGCGTGTTCGTCACGTCGTGACCGTGCAGCAGAATGCGGCCGCTGGTGGGCAGCTCGAAGCCGGCGATCATGCGCAGCGTCGTGGTCTTGCCGCTACCTGACGGGCCCAGCATCGAGAAGAACTCGCCGTCACGCACGTCGAGCTCGATCTCGTCGACCGCGATGACGTCGCCGAAGCGCTTGCCAACCTTGTCGAGTCGAACAGCGCTTTCGCCCGATACCGCCAATCTGTCTCCCACGGTGTGGCTGATCCCGAGAAGGGACGATGGCTCGCGCGCGCTCTGCCCCACCAGCGCGGGCGTAGGCCGACTATGGGTGCGGGCGCGCCAGCATGTCAACCCTTAACTCCGCAGTCGGCCAGCGGGCCGCCGCTGCGCGTCTTCGCTTGACCACCGCGAAGCGCGGTCGCCAAGCTCATCCTTGCGGGTCAACCCTTAATCGGTCGCGCCGGCCTCGATTGCGAAGGCCACGCTTACGCTGACCGCGACCTCCTGGCTGCCGCCCTCGACCGGGGTGTCGGCGGCTTCGGCCTTCATCGCCAGCATGCGCGGCGCGGGGAAAGGCCCAGGGCTGTCGCCGCCGCCTTCACTGACGCCGACCACGGCGCCGAGCTTCACACCGGCCGCCTGGGCAATCGTCTGAGCGCGCCGCTTGGCGTCGGCCATGGCGTCCTTGCGCGCCTCATCCTCGGCCGCGCTCGGGTCGGCAACGCGAAAGTCCAGGCCGTCCAGGCTGGTCGCGCCGGCGGCGAGCGCGGCGTCGATCAGGGTTCCGGCGGTGGCAAGGTCGCGCACGGTCACGCTGACCGAGTTCGCGGCCTGGTAGCCGGTCACGCGCGGTCCCTTGTCGGACGAGTAGTCGGTCACGGGGCTGAGCGAGAGCAGCGCCGTGCGCAGGTCGCGTTTGGCGACGCCCTTGGCGCCCAGCGCCTCGAGGACCGCGGTCATGGATACGGCGGCGCTCTCACGTGCCGCGCCCGCGGTCTGGCGCACGACGAGCACGCCCAGACGGAGTGTTGCGATGTCAGGCTCAACGGACACGCGGCCGTTGCCCGGGACGACGATGGTTCGCTTCATGGCTCCAATCCTAGAATGGCGCGGAGGGAAACTGGATAGCCGGAGGCTCACATGAAGCAGCACCAGGTGGCCATGCTCGGCACCGGGTTTATCGCCGACTTTTACGCGACGTCACTCCATGCCCAGCGCAGTCGGGACCACGTGCGCATCGTCTACGGCCGATCGGCCGAACGCGGTAAGGCATTCGGGGAGCGCTGGGGAGTGCCCGATTCGACGACGGACATGGCCGCGGCCATCAACCACCCCGATGTCGACGTGGTGGTCGTGGCGCTGCCCAATCACCTGCACCTCGACGCGATCAAGCAGGTTGCGGCGGCGGGCAAAGCGGTGCTGTGCACCAAGCCGCTCGGCCGGAACGCGGCCGAGGCGAGGGAGATTCTTGACGCGGTTGAAACGGCGGGCGTCTTCGGCGGCTATCTCGAGGACCTGTGCTACACGCCCAAGACGCTCAAAGCGGTGCGCGCCGTTCGTTCCGGGGCGATTGGCGAGGTGACCTGGGTGCGCTCGCGCGAAACACATCCGGGGCCCCATTCGGCATGGTTCTGGGACGGCCGACTCACCGGTGGTGGGGCGATCGTCGACCTGGGCTGCCACTGCATCGAGATCATCCGCAACTATGTCGGCAAGGGCGTGCGGCCGGTCGAAGTGATGTGCCACGCCGACACGCTCGTCCACCCCATCGCCGATGAGGACAACGCGGTCGCGCTGATCAGGTTCGAGAGCGGGGCGATCGGCCAGTTCGAGGTGTCGTGGACGTTCCGCGGCGGCATGGACCTGCGCGACGAGATCGCCGGCACGGCCGGCACGATCTGGACCAACCACTTCCTGCGCACCGGCTTCGAGATGTTCACCGCAGGCACGGCCGGTGGGTACGTGGCTGAGAAGGCCGAGTCGGAGAAGGGCTGGCTCTTCCCAGTCGGCGACGAAGTGGTCGAGCTGGGCTACGTGGACATGTTCACTGACATGTTCCGGGCCATCGAGTCGGGCACGGCGCCGCAGGAGACGTTCTACGACGGTTACGTGGTCAATGCGGTCATGGACGCCTGTTTCCGCTCGGCGAAGAGCTCGCGCTGGGAGCCGGTGGAGCTATTCGAGTGGCGCGGCGGTGTCGCGCCACGCATCGGCAGCGGCGTTGAGCCTGAGAAGTACGACGGCAAGGTCGTGATCAAGCGCGAGATCCTGCCCGACGGCCGCCACAAGCTCATCCTCAAGGACCCGGCGAGCGGCGACTTCGAGGACCGCGTCGTCGCGGCTTAGCCCCGCCGGCGGCATTGAGCCTGAGTGGATCGCTGGGCGTGACAACCGTCCGTCGCGTGGGTTGAATCGGCCCAAATTGGCCTCCTGGCGACGATCTGGAACGCTGGGCGAGCCAATCTTGCTCTGAGTGGGCCGTAGGGCCGCGCCACCGGCTGCTCGTCGGACGTTTGGAACGCTGGGCGATCCACAGAGGTGCCGCCTGGGGCTAGCCGGCGAGGGCGATTTCGGGCAGGCCGCTGGGGCCCCCCGCGGCCATCCATGACGCGATGTAGTCGCGTGCAAAGAGCTGGTCGACGACCATCGCCGACGCGCCGATCACGCCCGCCAGGCCGCCCAACGACGAGCGCTGGATGAGCAGGTCGCGCGTCGCCAGCGGCAGGGAGCGGCGGTAGACCGTCTCGCGCACGGCCGCGAGCAGCTGATCACCCGACAGCACGACGCCGCCGCCGATGATGATGAGCGACGGGTTGAAGAAGTTGACCACGCTCGCGAGGGTCGAGCCGATGCGCCGCCCGGCCGCCTGGAGAAGCGCGACACAGAACGGGTCGCCAAACGACGCGCCACGGGCCACGTCCTCTGCCGTGACCCGACCGCGCTGATCCAGCGCGCTCAGCAGCCGGGGCGAGCGGCCGTCACGGGCCGCGGCCTCAGCGTCGCGCGCCAAGGCGGCGCCGCCGGCGACAGCCTCGAGGCAACCGATGTTGCCGCAGCGACAGACCACGTCCGCGTCATCAACTACCTGGATGTGGCCCACGTCGCCGGCGGAGCCTTGCGCCCCCCGGTGGAGCCGCCCGTCGCTGATGATGCCCGCGCCGATGCCGGTGCCCACCTTGACGACGACGACGTTGTCATGGCCCATGGCCGCACCTGAGCGCCACTCCCCCAGCGCCAACAGGTTGACGTCGTTGTCGACCCAGACCGGAACCTTGTAAGTGCGCGCGAGGTGGCGCCGCACCGGGTAGCCGTCCCAGCCGGGCATGATTGGCGGCGAGATGGGCCGGCCGCTGCGGA
>JARXKQ010000183.1 GCA_030271555.1 Chloroflexota bacterium
GCTTCGTGGAGATCCCGTAGCGTGCCCACAGCCTCCGGGTCATGCGGGTGTCTTCGGCTGCAACCAGGTCGACCGCCTTGAGGATGTCGATCGCCCTCTGGCTGATGTCCCCAAGATTGCCGATTGGGGTAGACACCACAAACAAAGTTCCGCCGTTCAAGGGTCAGTTCTATAAGGACGGTCGGCGCCGTGGGTAGAGGTAGTCGACGCCCGGCGTGCGTGTGGTGAGCTTGGCCACGACGGGTGTCTGGCGTTTGAACTCGTTTTGCGCGATCAGTCGCTCGACCCGCGCGATCACCGGCGCGCCAAAGCCCATCGCCTCGAGCTGGTCGTGCGTGCGCCGGCGATCCACGAGCCAGTAGAGCAGTCGGTCCATATCGGCGTAGGTCATGCCCAGCTCGCTTTCGTCGGTCTGGCCCGGCCATAGGTCGGCCGTGGGTGGCTTCTCGAGGATCGGGGCCGGGACGTTCACGTCCGCCGCCAGCTGTCGCACCTGGCTCTTGTACAGATCGCCGATTGGCAGGAACGCCGCAGCGTTGTCGCCAAAGATCGTCGTGTAGCCCAGCAGCGCCTCTGTCTTGTTGCCCGTCCCCGCAGGCAACCCGCGCCACGGCACGCTCTCGTCGTACATGACCGCCATGCGCGCGCGTGCCGCGAAGTTGCCGCGGCGGACGCGCTCAACCTCAGCACCGCCGAGCGCGGTCTCGAAGTAGCCGTCAACGATGGGCGTGATGTCGATCACCTTGCTCTGACAGCCCAGCCGCGACACCACGCTCTCGGCGTCGGCGCGTGATTCCGGCGCGGAGGTCCGGTATGGCAGCAGCAGGCACAGCAGCTTGTCCGCGCCGATCGCCTCGGCCACGAGGAACGCCACCAGGGCCGAGTCCAGCCCACCGGACAAGTTCAGGATGACGCGCTCAAAGCCCGTCTGGCGCAGGTGCCCGCGGATGAACTCGCCGATGATCCGCCGCGCGATGGCGGTATCGATGAGCAGCTCCTGCGGCAATTCGTATGGGGGCACGCGCTATTCCGGACCTTGAGGCACGCCGGCCTGTTCGCGCACCAGCCGCTCCAGGTTGCGCAGCACGAACTCGGGCCGCTCGTCGCGCAACAAGGTCATGGCCGTTCGCTCGCGGCGCACGTCGTCGAGATCGATCTCGCACGTGAATAGGCCGGCGTCCAGCAGCGGCGCGCCGAATACAACGTCACCTGCGGGGTCGATGACCTGCGAGCCGCCCCAGAAAGTGACCGATTCGTCCACACCCACGCGATTGACGAACACCACGAAGGTCGTCGTCAGCTGAGCGTAGGCACGCATGATCGTGGCCCACGACTCGGCTGTGCCCAGGCCGCCCTCAGTGGTCGCGGCCACGTCGCGGCCGGGCGACGACGAGATGTTGATCAATATCTGCGCGCCGTCGAGCGCCAGCAGGTAGGGCACGGGCAGGTGCCAGAAGTCCTCGCAGATGCACAGCCCCAGGCGCACGCCCAGGCGCGAGTCGATCGCGCGCAACCTGTTGCCGGCGCCGAAAAAGCGCTGCTCATCGAACAGGCCGTAGTTGGGCAGGTACGACTTCCGATAAACATGGCGGATTCCGCCGTCTTCCATGAGCGCGGCGGCAATGAGCAGTCGCTCGTCCGGAGCGCGTTCGACGAAGCCCACGACCGTCGTCATCGCGCCGGCGCGCTTGGCCAGTGCCGCCAGGCGGGGATCGTCGGCGGCCATGGCGACCTCGGCATTCAGGTCCTGCAGCAGGTATCCGGTCAGGCCCAGCTCGGGGAAAACCAACAGGTCGACCCCGGCTGATAAGGCCTCGTCGATCATCTGCTCGTGCGCGGTGATGTTCTCCGCCACGCGACCAAGCCCCGGCGCGACCTGACCCAGGCCCACTTTGAGCCGCCTCAATGGGCCTTTCCGTCGCTCATGGCGCGATGGTAGCGGCGTGGGTTAAGTGGGCTAAACCTAGTGGCCAAGCGCAGTGGCACGGTGCTAGCCTTCCCGGACCTGTCTGAGGAGGGCCGTCGCACCATGCGCGGTCACCGAGCAAGAGGGCCCAGTGGGTCCTCGGGAGTGCTGCGGCAAGGACAGGCCATTAGGAGGAGAACCCGCATGGTCCAACGACCAGCATGGTTGACACGGTCAACTATGACGATGGTCGCGGCGATGTTGTTCGTCGCTTGTGCAGGCCCCGGCGCAACGCCGACGCCCGGCGCGACGTCCACGCCCGCCCCGACCCCCGCCGCCACGGCCACTTCGGCCGCGACCCCGGTCGCAACCGGCACGCCAGCAGCGACTGACACGCCCGCTGCGTCCCCGACTGTTGCGCCGACCGGCACCCCGTACCCCGATCCGGCCACGCCAGCGAGCGACCCGGCGTCGATCACCGACTCGTACCCGAACTACGGTGGCGATGTCGATTGCGCCGCGGGCACCTTCAACGGCCGCCCGTACACCGGCACCGTCAAGTCGATCACCGCGCCTGACGATCACACGGTCGTCTTCACGCTGTGCGCTGGGGATGTCGCCTTCCTTTCGAAGGTCGCGTTCTCGGTCTTCGGTATCAACGACAGTGACTACCTCATCGCACATGCCGCCGCGGGCGACCTCAAGGACAGCATGAACGGCACTGGGCCGTACAAGCTCGACCAGTGGCAGCGTGGCAGTGAGCTCGACTTCAGCCGCTTCGACGGTTACTGGGGCGACCCGGCCGTTGCCGCGACCGCAGTCCTCAAGTGGATCACCGAGCCCGCAGGTCGACTGCAGGAGCTCCAGGCCGGCACGACGATGGGCATCACCAACGTCGGCCCGACTGACTTCGACGCGGTGTCGGGCAACCCGGATCTGCAGCTGCTGCAGCAGGGCGGCCTGAACACCCTGTATCTGGGCATGAACCACAACTACGCACCGTGGGACAACCTCGATGTGCGCAAGGCGATCGCCATAGGCGTCGACCGGCAGCGCATCGTCGACCAGTTCGAGCCCCCCGGCTCAGAGGTCGCGACCCACTTCACCCCCTGCTCGATCGCATTCGCGTGTGCCGGCAATGACTGGCCGGACACGGACGTCGCAACAGCCAAGCAGATGATCGACGACGCCACTGGCGGCGCCGGCATCGACACGACCCTTGCCTATCGCAACGTGGCCCGCGGCTACCTGCCGCTCCCGGTCGACGTAGCGACTGACATGCAGGCTCAGCTTGCTGCCATCGACATCCGCGTGACTCTCGACGAGCAGGTGTCAGGCACGCTCATCGGCAACGCCAACACCGGTAAGCTGACAGGTCTGTTCCTGCTCGGCTGGGGCGCTGACTACCCCGATGTGACGAACTTCCTCGACTACCACTTCGGTTCGGGCTGCACCAGCGCCTTCGGCGACTGCTACCCGGAGATCTTCAACCCGCTCAAGACCGGCGCATCGAGCTCAAGCGACGCTGACCGCCAGGCGGCCTACACAGAGGCCAACAACGCGATCATCGCCAACGTGCCCATGGTGCCGATCTCGCACAGCGGTTTCGCCAATGCTTACCTCGCCGGTGTCGGTGGGGCGCAGGCGTCGCCGTTGAGCAACGAGCTGCTGTTCGCGATGACACCGCCCGACGGCGGCGATCAGATCGTCTTCACGCAGAACGCCGAGCCAATCGGCCTCTACTGCGCGGACGAGACGGACGGCGAGAGCCTCCGCGCGTGCGAGCAGTCGATGCAGTCTCTGTACGGCTTCAAGATCAACAGCTCGGAAGTAGAGCCCTCTCTGGCTACGAGCTGCGATGCCAATGCCGACCTCTCGGTCTGGACGTGCAACCTGCGGACGGGCGTGACCTTCCACGACGGCTCAACGTTCGAGGCCAAGGACGTCATTGCATCGTTCGCGGCCCAGTGGGATGCCTTGAGCATCCTCCACGTTGGCAACACCGGTACGTTCGAGTACTGGGGCGGCCTGTGGGGTGGTGAGCTCAACCCGCCCGGCCCGTGCGGTCTGGCCAACACCGATCCC
>JARXKQ010000184.1 GCA_030271555.1 Chloroflexota bacterium
CCAGGTAGGCACTGCGGCGCGGCATCGCACCCACCTCGCGCCGCTCGAACCAGGCCGCGAGCAGCAGGATGGGCAGCGCATAGACCATGCGGAAGAAGGCGGCTGTTTCCGGGCTCGTCGCGGAGAGTCGGTAGAGGATGCCCGAAAAGGAGATCGAGAAGGCGCCCAGGAGCGCCGTGAGTCGTGGGTGGGCAATCAGCCACCCGACGACTTTGCGCATCACGAATCGTCCGGCGAGCGGGGCCAGTCGACCCAGTCGTCGTACTCGTGGTGACGGCGCAGATACGCGCTGATGAACGGGCAGTACGGCACGATCCGGAGTTGCGCGTCCACCGCCGCCTCGAGTGCCTTCTTGGCCAGGCCGGAGCCAATGCCGCGACCTTCGAACCGCTCGTCAACGACCGTGTGCGTGAAGACGACCTTGGCGCGCCCAGTCCGGTATTCGGAATAGCCGGCCAGCTCACCGTCGAGCCGCGCCTCCCAGCGCCGCGCGGTCTCGTCATTGGTGAACTCGAGCATCGCCGAAGGGTAATGGCGCCTCGCCGGGACCGTGGCTCGATCACGTCCTCGCTACGCGGTTGCGGGTTCTAGGCCCCGACCATCCCTCTACGCTGGATGCGGAGGCCAACTTGGCGCTCGTACTCGAAGCGACCGGCGACACGGCAGGCGCCAAGGACCGATGGGACAGTGTCGCCGCTGCCCGCTCGCGCCTGCTGGGCGATAGTCACCCAGACACAGTGGCAGCCCGGGCGAACGTGGAGAGGCTCAGCCCTTAAGCGGGCTGGCTCGCGCTCCTGTGCGCGAGTTGCAGCGCCGACAGAGCACGTCGAGGTTCAGTCTGTCGAACGCAGGCCCATTGGCGATCAGAGGTATGCGGTGGTCGATGGTGAGCATGCCCGGCTGGACCAGGTGTGCTTCACGTCTCCGGCTCCGAGCGACACGGCCGGGCGCGGCTCCTTGCATGATCCCAACTCTCACTAGCCCCCGAACTGTGTCACGTAGTCCTCGGAGAGACCGACAAGGTGCGCAACCATTCGTTCGAGCGACCACGTCGGATCGACTGCCTTGTATCCCAGGCCCTCGAACTCATCGATGTCGGCCGCCGGGGACAGGACGACGGCGACATGAGGTTGCCGCAAGCGGAAGTGACCGAGGTGCCTCCACTCGCGCTCCCACCAAGACTCCTTCATGGTTCCGGTGGGCCAGGTCCCCATCTGTTCGAAGAACGGCAGCACCTTCGCTGCGTCTGTGCTTGCGAATCCGAGTGGATCAGCTTTGGCAGCGTCCCTCAGGGAGTCGAGCGCAGCAGTCGCGATGCCAGCAAAGCCTTGTGTCCGGTTCTAAACGAGCGGACAATCTTCGGTAGGCCACTCCGTTACATGACCGCGCCAAGTGCTCAATACCGAGTGGCTGCCAGCCGCGAGGGTGAGTCGGTGATGCTCTCGAGTCGACCTATCTCTCTAATTCCATTGATTGCCGCAGGTGTGTTGCTAGGTGGGCAAAACGGGGCGGCGGGTGCCAGCAGCGCCGGAACGGCGTGCGATACGTCGAAAGACGCCTATTCGATGACGTCCTCGGAGAGGTCCGCGTGCGGCATTGAGACGTTCCCGTTAATCCGCGTGGACCAACTCAAAGACGGCGGTAAATCATATCGGTATGAGATCGACGGTGCGGAAGTCTGGATGAACGTACCGCCACCTGAGTTCAACGCAGCGAGCGCGACCGAGGACGAGCTTGAAACCTACGGCATTCCATCAGCACCGTCTGGAGTCAAGGCATCGGACTGGTCAGCGAGGATGGCGAAATCGAGTTTCGTGTTGCCGCCGGACTACCTTGTAACCGTGCCATTTCGCGGAGCTGAACAGCATTCGGAGAATTGGGCGGGCTTCGAGGCACTCGATGACACATTCACGACGGCGTCGGTAACGTACACGGAACCCATTCCTCAAGGCTGTGCAGGCGGAAGTGTCGCGATCTGGGCAGGGCTCGGCGGACGGCAGGGGGGAAATGGTGAGCTAGGCCAAAACGGCACAGCGATCGGCGTGCCTGGCTTGTATACCCACGAAGCGTGGTGGGCGATTCTGCCCCACTCTCCCGTGGCGCTGCCGTTTGGGGGCAACGGGGGCTATCAATTTTACGCGTCGACGTCGTTCGCGCTTGCTACGAACCGCTGGACCTTCTATTGGTACAACTACAAAACTGGGCTCTCGACGTCCGCGGGCACTACGAATCCCCGCCATGATCTTTCGAGTGCAGAGGCAATTCTCGAGCGTGTGTCGATCAACGGCGTTCCGACCGATCTCAAGAATTTCGGACAGATTGGTATGGCGGGTGACGCCAACCTCCGGCAGATTGGGACTTTCGCGCATACCAGAGTCCAGATGTACAACAACGACACCACGCTGCTGTCATACACCAGCCCCCTGTTCGCCGACAACAAGTCATTTAGTGAGACGTGGTACGCATGTACCGGTCCTTAAACCGAGGTAACTATCCGCACCTGATCGTTCTGGGGGCGATCACGTTCGGTCTCGCTCTTGCGTGCGGGCCCGTGGACACTGGTCCGCACCCGAAGGGCTCGTTTGTCGTGCTCTCGGAAGGACGGGAGTGCGGCGACACTGGCCAAGGCGATTGGCGCCAAGTCGAGGGACCAGTGGTGTT
Organism: Chloroflexota bacterium; assembly: GCA_030271555.1. Lineage (GTDB taxonomy): Bacteria > Chloroflexota > Limnocylindria > Limnocylindrales > CSP1-4 > JALYGJ01. Next base: position 2,662 of record JARXKQ010000184.1, read on the forward strand.
GTCGGTTGGCCAGATCGTTGTTGTCGCCCTTACCGTTCCTGCAAGCGATGTCCGTCATGCATTCACGTGGGCACCGATGGCGACCAGTGACCCGCAAATTCTGACATCAGTTCCGCTTTGCCAGCCCAACGGAGTATCGATGGGCCTACCCACCGTGTGGAGTGCTTTCAGGGCTGCGGCAGGCGGTACAGCCTTTCTTGATGCGGGTGTGTCACCGATTTGGTACGCATCGGCGTCACCGGCGCAACGGAATTCGATCCAGCCGATCCACATCGAGGTCGACGTCGGCATCGACGTGAGCCAGCCACCCTCGTAGCGAACGGTCCCCCTTCGCGCGATGCTCGCCGGTTTCGTCGAGGGGCGGCGTCGGTGGGCCGCCCCGGTCCGGACGGCCCGCCGAGCGGTTGCCTTTGGCCCTCGCCGGTCGCGCGCGGGAAGCGTCTGATTGGGTGGCAAGGAGGATCGACTCATGGCGCCGCAGATCCTTATCGCCACTGCCAGCCGGCATGGCTCGACTTTCGATATCGCCGATGAGATCGCCCGCGTTCTATCGCGTCGCGGTTTTGTAGTCGTCGACAAGGCCGCCGACGAAACCGAGGGCATAGAGCGCTTCGACGCGGTCATCTGTGGCAGCGCCGTCTACATGGGCCGCTGGCTGCCAGAGGCCACCGCCTTTGTGACGCGCAACGCCGATGAGCTCGCGCAGCGCCCGGTGTGGCTGTTCAGCAGTGGGCCGATCGGCGAGCCACCCCAGCCCGAGGGCGATCCGCAGGGCATTGCGCAGCTGTTGGAGCGCGTCGGTGCCCGCGGCCACCGCAACTTCCCGGGACGACTCGATCGCGATCGTTTGAGTCTGGCCGAGCGGGTGATTGTCGGCATGCTCCGCGCCCCCAAGGGCGATTTCCGCGACTTCCCCCAGGTAACCGACTGGGCGACGGAGATTGCCGACGCGCTCGCGCCACTCGTCGCAAATAGTGTCGCGACGGACCAGGCCGACGCGGTTCGCAAGGCGCTGCTGACCGCCGCGTCCCACTGAGGGTCACCTCCGCGATAATCCACGGCGTGCCAGGACAGAGTCACGCCGGCGGGAAGCACGCCAGGAGCAGCGCTGAGACCCAGGGCGCCTTTCGGGCCGTCGTCCCCGACGACGAGCGCGTAACCGTGCGGCCAATGTTCGGCAGCGTGGCCGCATTCGCGGGCGGCCAGATGTTCATGTGCCTTTTCGCGGACGAGCTGTACTACCGCCTGGCCGAGGCCGATCGGCC
>JARXKQ010000185.1 GCA_030271555.1 Chloroflexota bacterium
GGCGCCGTGAATCTGGATCGCGTCAAGCGCGCTCGCGACGGCGTGGTCGGTGCAGAACCACTTCGCGAGAGATGTCTCGCGGGTGTTGCGCACGCCGCGGTTCTTGAGCCACGCCGCGTGGCGGCACAGCAGCCGACCGGCCTCGATACCGGCGCTCATCTTGGCGAGCATCTGCGCCACGAGCTGGTGACGGCCGATTTCCTCGCCAAACGTCTTGCGCTCGTGCGCGTATTTGACGCTCGCATCCAGGCAAGCCTGCGCGAGGCCCACCGCACCGCTGGCCACGGTGAAGCGGCCCTGGTCGATCGCGCTCATGGCGATCGTGAAGCCCTCGCCCTCCTCGCCGACGCGGTTGGCCACCGGTACGCGAACATCGGAAAAGGCCAGCTCGCCGGTGTTGCCCGCCCAGATCCCCAGCTTGCCCTCGATCGAGCCGGTGGTGAAGCCGGGCATGCCGCGCTCCACGATGAACGCGGTGATGCCCTTGTGTTTCTTGGCGCGATCCACCGTCGCGAAGACCAGGAAGTGGTCAGCGATGTCGGCCAGCGAGATCCACATTTTGGAGCCGTTGAGCACATACGAATCACCGTCGCGCCGGGCGGTGGTGGCGAGCGACGCCGCGTCCGTGCCGACGCCCGGCTCAGTCAGGCCGAATGTCGCCAGCTTCTCGCCGCGCGCCTGGGGAACGAGGAAACGCTGCTTCTGGTCTTCCGTGCCCCACTGGAGCAGCGTCAGCGAGTTGAGGCCAACGTGGACGCTCATCACGACGCGGAACGCGGTGTCGGCGCGCTCGAGCTCCTCGCACAGGATCCCCAACGAGACGTAGTCCATCCCAGCGCCGCCGTACTCCTCGGGGATCGGCGCGCCCAGGAAGCCCAGCTCGGCCATCCGCGTGAATACCTCGTGATGGACCTCGTGCCGCGCGTCCCACTCGCGGATGTGTGGCTCGATCTCGGTCGCCGCGAAATCGCGCACCGACGACTGGACCAGCTTGTTCTCCTGCGTGAGCGCGAAGTCGATCGGCATCTAGCGAACCGTAACGGCGACGGTCTGGACCGAGTTGTTGCCCATGCCCTGGTAGTTCCACGGCTGGTCAATGGGCTGCGCGGCGCCAGTCGAGTCCGTTGCGCGGCACGACAGCGTGTGCTCGCCCGGTTTGGCCTCCCACGCGAACGACCACGAGCGCCAGGCGAAAGGACCGACCGAGTCACCCAGGGTGGCTTCCGACCACGAACCGTCGACTCCGACCTCTACCTTGGTGATCTCGCCCTGGCCCGACCACGCCCGACCCTGGATCAGCTCCACCCGACCGGCATCGACCATGCGGTGGCGGCTGAAGTAGTCCGGTACGCCGGGCGGCACCATCAGCGCGCGCGGCCGGATGCGCTGCACCGGCTCACCCAGCTCATCGGCGCTCTGCTTGAAGCGATAAGTGTTGTGCTGCTGGTACCCGGTGAACGGCTGCGTCACCGCCTCGATGCCCTGCAGCCACTTGACGCTCGTCATGCCGTACCAGCCGGGCACGAGCAGCCGCAGCGGGAAGCCGTTCTGCGGCTCGAGCGGCCGGCCGTTCATCGCGTAGACGAGCATCACCTCTGGCCGCTTGACCTCCTCGACCGTCAGCGAGCGCTGGTAGTTGTGCTCGACCTCTTTCTGGAGCCCACGGTCGGCACCGGTGAAAAGGAGCTCCACGGCGTCGTCGTTCAGGCCGGCCCGATCGAGCAGCGGCCACAACGATGTGCCGGTCCACTCGGCGTTGCCGATCGCCTCGTACAGCCACGGGTTGCTCAGCGGTCGCGGCCGCAGGCGCGCGCGGCCATTGCCGGCACATTCCATCGTGACTGCCAACGTCTGTGCGGGCATGGCGCTGATGTCGTCGAGCGACAGCTCGAAGGGCCGCGCGACCGCGCCGCCAACCTGCAGCCGCCACGAGTCGGCATCGACGAACGGGACGTCGAAGTGGGTGAGCAGGTAATGCATCCCAACCGGCGTGATGTCGTAGCGCATCGCTTCGAGCGGCATGCCGCGATTGCGCGTCGCCAGCTGGAGCTCTTCGAGGGTGAGCGGGCCGTCGGTCGGATCGGAGGCCTTGGTGTACATCAGCGCTGCCAATGCTACTTACCAGCCGCTCGGAGAAAACGAAGAACCGCCGGGGTGTGCCGGCGGCTCCGCGGTCTGCGTTATTTGGTTGGCGCGCGCGGATCTAGCGGTTCTTCGCCAGGAACTGCATCACGTCGTCGAGACGGAAGCGACGGTCGCCCCGCTTGCAGACGCGAAAGAAGGGCAGCTCGCCGCGGTCGCCCAAGCGCTTGACTGTGTTGACGTGCAGGTGGAGCAGGTTCGCTACTTCACTTGCCGTCAGCATCGGCCCTAGCTCGTGGACACCCATTGAAGCCATTGGTTCCCTCGTGTGCGGTGATGGGTCGAATGCTCCCGTCTGGGCGGGCAAGCGCCAAGCCGTACTTTGGGAACCACCTGAGCGGTACGGAGGGTGTTGCGGGCGGTCAACGAAGGTCAGTGAGGGTTAGGGCTACTCTCGCGTGAATGCCACGGATGCGACTGGCGTCGATTTCGACCCACGGGGTGCAGGGTTTGCCCGACGTCGAGCTCGCTCTGCAACCGGTCACCTCGCTCATCGGCCCGCGAGCGAGCGGCAAGTCGAGCCTGTTGCGCGCGGTGTCGTGGCTCCTATCCGGAACCCCCGCCGGAGTGGGCGAAGCGCCGGTACCCACGGTGCGCGCGGAGCTGCTCGCCCTCGATGGTCGGGAGCGGCGAAGTATCGAGCGTGGGCCAACGGCATTCCCGGCGGATCCGCTGCCGTCAGTCGTCTTCCTCGCGGCACGCACCCGCCTGCCGTCCGCGGCCGAAACACAACACCCGTACGAGAGCGACGCCGCGGCCGCTGAGGCGATGGTCGCCGCGATCGCCGAGCGGCGGCTGTCTGGCGTGGAGGGTGAGGTGCTGCTGATCGAGGAGCCGGAGCTGATGCTCACGGTTCACCAGCAGCGCCACTTCTACAACCTGCTGCACCGCTACGCCGAACGCAACCAGGTCATCTATTCGACGCGCTCGCCGGCCATGCTCGACGCGGTCGATTACCAGGAGATCGTCCGCCTGGACGTTCACGCTGGGCAGATGAAGGTCCGCCGCGCGCCCGCTGAGACGCTGACCGTCGAGCAGCGTGTCCGCCTGGAGGCCGAGTTCGACCACGAGCGGACGGAGATGTTCTTCGCCTCCGCCGTGGTGCTGGTCGAAGGCCAGACTGAGGCGATTGCCTTGCCGCTCATCTTCCGTCGCCTGGGCCACCACCCCGACGCTTTGGGCATCTCAGTCGTTGAGGTGGGCGGCAAGGGCAACCTGCCGCTGGTGGCGCGCCTGCTGGCGGAGCTGGGCATCCCACATGTGGTCGTCTTCGACTCCGACCGCGGCCATCCAGGTGAGCGGGAGAATCGGCTGATCAAGCGGGCAGTCGGTAAGGCGCCGGTATTCCTGCTCGACCCGGACTTCGAGGGCGTCGCCGGCATCAAGGACCACGACGAAAAGGTGCTCAACGCCTGGCGACTATTCAGCGACATCGAGCCCAAGGATGTCCCGCCGGTGCTGCGCCAGATCGTCGACAAGACGATCGAGCTCGCGAATAAGGCCTAGGCGACCTCGCGCCGGATCGTCAGGCTCGCGGCAACTGCGAGGACGAGCGCGATACCGGCGAGCACGATGATGTCCAGCTGTACGGCTGCCGCGCCCAGGCCACTCCCCTTGATGAGCACCTCGCGCAGCCCGTCGATGCCATAGGTCATGGGCATGAGGCGGGCGATGGGCTGAAGCACTCCGGGGAGCGACTCCACCGGCCAGATGATGCCGGCGAGCAGCGCTTGGGGGACCACGACGAGCGGGATGAACTGCAGGATCTGGAACTCGG
>JARXKQ010000186.1 GCA_030271555.1 Chloroflexota bacterium
CACAAGGAAGTCGAGGTCCAGGAGCTCGAGCGAGTCACCATCCGTTTTGCCGGTGACTCGGGCGACGGCATGCAGCTGACGGGCGGCCAGTTCACCCGAACCGCCGCCGTCTTCGGCAACGACATCTCGACTCTGCCTGACTTCCCCGCCGAGATCCGCGCACCCGCCGGCTCGCTGCCGGGCGTGTCCGGATTCCAGATCAGCTTCTCGAGCGCCGAGATCTACACGCCCGGCGACGCCCCCGACGTGCTCGTGGCAATGAACCCCGCTGCGCTGCGCACCAACATCGGCGAGCTGCCCCGGGGCGGTGCGCTGATCGTCAACAGCGACGCATTCACGCCCAACAACCTCAAGAAGGCGGGCTACGACGCGAACCCGCTCCAGGATGGGTCGCTCCAGCAGTACAACGTCTTCGAGGTGCCCGTCAGCACGCTCAACACGCGTGCCCTCGAAGGCCTCGACATGACCTCCAAGCAGGTCGACCTGACGAAGAACTTCTTCGCGCTGGGCCTGATGTTCTGGCTGTACGAGCGCTCCATGGAGCCAACGCTGCGCTGGATCGACGAGAAGTTCGGCACCAAGCCGGTGATCGCCGAGGCCAACTCGCGCGCCCTCAAGGCGGGCTATGCCTTCGGCGAGACGACCGAGATGTTCCACACGACCTATCGCGTGGCGCCGGCCAAGCTCGCACCCGGCACCTACCGCAACATCACCGGCAACGAGGCCACCGCGCTGGGCTTCGTCGTCGCGTCGAAGCTGGCGAAGCGCGAGCTCGTCTACGGCTCATACCCCATCACGCCCGCGAGCGACATCCTGCACCAGCTCGCGAGTTACAAGAACTACGGCGTCAAGACCTTCCAGGCCGAGGACGAGATCGCGGCCATTGGCTCGGCGATTGGCGCCAGCTACGGCGGCGCGCTGGGCATGACCGCGTCATCCGGCCCAGGCATCGCTCTCAAGAGCGAGGCGATGAACCTCGCGGTCATGGTCGAGCTGCCCCTCATCGTGATCGATGTCCAGCGCGCGGGACCCTCGACGGGCATGCCCACCAAAACGGAGCAGACGGACCTCCTGATGGCGATGTTCGGCCGCAACGGCGAGTCGCCCGTGCCCATCGTTGCCCCGGCGACACCGGCCGAGTGCTTTGACTTCGCGATCGAGGCGACGCGCCTCGCGCTCAAGTACATGACGCCCGTCATCTATCTCTCTGATGGGTTCCTGGCGAACGGCTCGGAGCCGTGGCGCTTGCCGGATCTAGCCGCGCTCGCAGACATCTCCGTCGCCAACCACACCGATAAGGCGACGTTCCAGCCCTACAACCGCGACCCCGACACGCTCGCTCGACCGTGGGCAGTGCCGGGCACGCCCGGACTCGAGCATCGCATTGGCGGTCTCGAGAAGGCCGACGTCACGGGCAACGTCTCGTACGACCCAGACAACCACCACAAGATGACAATGCTGCGCGACGCCAAGATTGCCGGCATCGCCCGTGACATCCCGCCGTTGACGGTCTTCGGCAAGGAAGAGGGCGACGTCTTGGTAGTCGGCTGGGGCTCCACCTACGGTGCCATCCGGAGCGCAGTCGAGCGCCTCCATGCAGAGGGCTGGGCCGTCAGCCACGCTCATCTGCGCCACCTCAACCCGCTGCCAGAGAACACCGAGCAGGTCCTGCGCGGCTTCAAGCACGTGCTCGTGCCGGAGGTCAACCTGGGCCAGCTCTCGATGCTCTTCCGCGCGAAGTACCTCATCGACGTCAAGGGGCTCAACATGGTGCGCGGTAAGCCGTACCGAATCATCGAGATCAGACAGGCGATCGAGGAACTGCTCAAGTGACCGACACCAACGGCAACGGCGCCAAGCTGAGCCCCGAGAACGCCCAGATGCTGGAGACGCTCCAGCTGACGCGCAAGGACTTCGTGTCCGACCAGGAAGTGCGCTGGTGCCCGGGCTGCGGCGACTACTCGATCCTGGCCCAGACCCAGAAGACCATGCCCGACTTCGGCGTGCCGCGCGAGAACATCGTCTTCGTCAGCGGCATTGGCTGCTCCGGCCGGCTGCCGTACTACATGAACACCTACGGCTTCCACTCCATCCATGGCCGCGCCCCCACTTTGGCCACCGGGCTGAAGCTGGCCAATCCGGCCCTGATGGTGTGGGTCATCACGGGCGACGGGGATGCGCTGTCAATCGGTGGCAACCACATCCTGCACTCGATGCGACGCAACGTCGACATCAAAGTGATCATGTTCAACAACCGCATCTACGGCCTGACCAAGGGCCAGGCGTCGCCCACATCTGAGTTCGGCAAGAAGACCAAGTCTTCGCCACTGGGCACGGTCGATTACCCGATCCAGCCGCTGTCGATCGCCCTCGCCGCCGAAGCTTCGTTCGTGGCACGCTCGGTTGATACCCACACCGAGCATCTGCAGGAGACGCTCGAGAAGGCGGGCCGACACCACGGCTCGACCTTTGTCGAGGTCCTCCAGAACTGCAACATCTTCAACGACGGTGCCTACCGCGACTTCACCGAGCGTGACGTGCGCGACGACAGGATGCTCGTCCTCGAGCACGGCAAGCCGATGATCTTCGGCAAGGACCGCGACAAGGGCATTCGCCTCAACGGGTTGCACCCCGAGGTCGTGACGATCGGCGAGAACGGCGTAACGGAAGCCGACTTGCTCGTCCACGATGAAGAGGCCGACGATCCCTATCTCGCCTACATGCTGTCGCGCATGTGGTACCCCGACTACCCCGTGCCGGTCGGCGTGCTGCGCAACATCAGCCGGCCCACGCATGACCAGCTCGTCGTGGGCCAGATCGAGGACGCGATCGCCAAGCAGGGTGCGGGCGACATCACCAAGCTTGTCCTCGCCGGCGAGACCTGGACGGTCGAGTAGTTGATCTGCCCCGCCTGCGGCTTCGACAACCTCCAGGGCGCCGACGAGTGCGAAAACTGCGGCGCGGACCTTCGCGCCGCTGACATCCCGGGGCCGTCGAACGCGTTCGAGGCAAACCTCGTCAATGTGCCGCTGGCGGCAGTTAGCCATCACGCACCGCTGACCATCGTGCCTTCTGCGAGTGCGGCGGACGCGGTGCGTCAGATGCAGGCCGCGAACGTGGGCTGTCTCTTGGTCCAGGACGCGGACGGCGCGCTGCGCGGCATCCTGTCGGAGCGCGACCTGGTGCTGAAGCTGTACCGCGCGCGGCTCGAGGGCGTCACCGTGGCCGATCTGATGACGAGCGACCCGGTCGTCTTGCGTGCCGACGACTCAGTTGCGGTGGCGATCCACAAGATGGCCGTCGGCGGGTTTCGCCACATCCCCCTTGTGACGGACGGACACGCGACGGGCATCGTCAGCGCGCGCGATATCTTCGCCCACATCCTGGCGGCGCTGCGCTAGCGGCTAGAGAGGTAGCGTTCGCGGCTCGACCGTGAAGACGACGCGGTCGCCGTAGGCCTCGAAGATCTGCTGGCGCATCTCGGGTTGGTCGGCGTCCGCAAACGCGATCACGACCCAGTTCATGCGCGAGTCAATCGAGAAGCTGACGATGGCGTTGAGCCACGCGTTGGGCATGTCGCGCACCACGGCCTCCAGCTGAGTCTCGCTGTACTTGACCGCCTCCCACTCGACCGGCAGTTCGGCCGGAATGACCGACTCAAGTCGTCCCTGGGCACTGGCGAGGTCGCCGACGTAGGGGATGTGCAGCAGGAACTTCCCGTCAGGGTCGTACCACGGCTTGCCGCCGAACTCGTCGGGGAACTCGAAGATGCGCTCGGTGATACCGCTCCCATGGACCAGCGCGGGCAGTCCGGCAGCAGGGCTGACCGGTTGGGGCTGGCAGCACGGCATGACGGTCGGCGCCGGAATAGCCGGGCTTTGGTAGGTCGGGCCGCCGAGA
>JARXKQ010000187.1 GCA_030271555.1 Chloroflexota bacterium
GGTTGCCGTAATCGCTGGTCAGCAGCGGCATCATCGCTTCGAGCACCTCGCGCCGCAGCGGCGTCGTCGCAGCGTGATCGAGGTACACGGACATGGCGGGCATTCTAGGCCGACCTACCCGGCGTTAGCGGCTGCTGCGCATGCGCAGCCCGTCAGCCTTCGCTTGCGGCCTCGCGCCGGCGCGCGTCATATTCCTTGCCCGCCTCGCGCCGACGGTCGTGCTGGCTCAGCGCCCGCTTGCGCAGTCGGAGGTTTTTGGGCGTGACCTCGACCAGCTCGTCGGTGGCGATGAATTCGATCGCGCTCTCGAGGGTGAGCGGCGGCGGCGGGGTCAGCCGGAGCATCTCGTCGTGCGAGTGCGTCCGGATATTGGTCAGCTTCTTTTCCTTGGTCGGGTTGACGTCCATGTCGTTGGGTCGGGCGTTCTCGCCGACGATCATGCCCTCGTAGACCTCGACGCCCGAATCGATCAGCAGCCGTGAACGCTCCTGCAGGTTGAAGAGCCCGTAGGCGTTCGATTCGCCCGACCGATCGCTCACCAGGACGCCACTCGTCCGGTGGCTCACCTCGCCCGCCCACGGACCGTACCCGGCGCCGATCTGATGCAGCAGCGCGGTGCCGCGCGTCTCGGTGAGCAGCTGGCCGCGGTAGCCCACGAGACCACGCGTCGGGATCAGGAACTCCATCCGCGATCGGCCGTCGGCGTCGGTCGTCATCAGCTCGAGGGTCGCGCGGCGCGCGGCAAGCGACTGGCTCACCGGGCCGATGAACTCCGGTGGGATATCGACCGTGATGTGCTCGTACGGCTCCTGGACCGCGCCTTTGACTTCGCGCAACAGCACCTCGGGCCGCGACACCTGCATCTCGAAGCCCTCCCGGCGCATCTGCTCGATCAGCACGGCCAGCTGCAGCTCGCCGCGGCCACGCACTTCGAACGTGTCGGGCGACGCGGTCGGCAGCACCTCGATCGAGACGTTGCCCAGCACCTCGCGTTCGAGGCGCTCCTTGATCTGGCGGCTGGTGACGAACTTGCCGTCGCGGCCGGACAGCGGCGACGTGTTCACACCGAACGTCATGCTGAGCGTCGGCTGGTCCACCTCGAGCCGGGCCAGCGGGCGCGGGTCGGCCGGGTCGGTAATCGTGTCGCCGATGGTCACGTCGGGAATGCCGGCCACCGCCACGATCTCGCCGGGGCCTGCCTCGTCGATATCGACGCGCTCGATGCCCTTGGCCGTGGTCAGGCTGGTCACCGTGCCGGTCAGGGTGATCGTCCGCTCGGGGTCGATCGTGCCGTCGGGCGCCTCAGGCTCCGCGCGCACAACCGCGATCCGCTGGCCCTTCTTGACCGACCCGTTCCAGATACGGCCGACCGCCATCCGACCGACGTAGTCATTGGCCGACAGGTTGGTCACCAGCAGCTGGAGCGGCATCTCGGGCTGGTAAGTCGGTGGCGGGGTCGTCTTCACCAGTGAATCGAAGAGCGGCCGCAAGTCGGTGCCCGGCTTCTGCAAGTCGAGCGTGGCAGTGCCCAGCTTCGCGTTGGTGTAGAGGACCGGGAAGTCGAGCTGGTGGGCGTCCGCGCCAAGATCGATGAATAGCTCGTAGATGGCGTCGAGCACTTCCTTGGGTCGGGCATCCTGGCGATCGATCTTGTTGACCGCAATCACGGTAGGGAGGCTGCGCGCCAGCGCCTTCGAAAGGACGTAGCGCGTCTGGGGGAGCGGCCCCTCTGCCGCGTCAACGAGCAACAGGATCGCGTCGACCATGAGCAGCGTGCGCTCCACCTCGCCGCCGAAGTCGGCGTGGCCGGGCGTGTCGACGATGTTCAGCCGGATGACGTGCTCAGGGTCGTTGGTGGGGTGGTACTCGACCGTCGTCTGCTTGGCGAGGATGGTGATGCCCTTCTCGCGCTCCAGATCGCCCGAGTCGAGCACTCGATCGACGAGCTGCTCGTTGGCGCGGAAGACGCCGCTTTGGCGGAGCATTGCGTCGACCAGCGTCGTCTTGCCGTGGTCGACATGGGCGACGATCGCGAGATTGCGCAGGTCATTGCGCACGGAAACAGAAGCGGTGGCACTCATCGGGAGTCCCAATTGTCCCACGAAACGCCCAACGGCTACGATCGCGCCTCATGACCGTCGCCGCCGTGATCCTCTTTCACAGCCCTGAAGGGCCGCTCGCCGATGCCAACGGCCGGCCCGCCGCGCGGCGGATTGTCGAGTCGGCGTGGGCTGGCGGTGCCACGCCCATCGTCGTGGTCGCGTTCGATCCGACAGGTGCGGTTGCGGCATCCCTTGCCGGTTCGCCCGCGATCTTGGCTGAGCCTGCGCCAGTCGAGGCCGGCCCGGTAGCTCAGATCGCGCGCGGCATCGACGTCGCGGCTGGGCTCGTAACCGAGACAGACGCCGCGTTCATCTGGCCGGGCCGCATGGTCTTGGCCGACGCGGAAACGGTGACGACGCTCATCGAGGCCCACGGCGCGCGGCGCGAGTCGATCCTGCGGCCAAGCTACGGCGACGAGGATGGCTGGCCGACCTTGGTGCCGATGTCAGTGCTGCCGCTGCTGCGGGCTCAGGCCGCCAACCTGATGCCCGACGAGATCCTGGCGGCGACAGTCGCCGCTGGCGCCAAACTCGAATCGATCGACATGGGCGACCCCGGTGTCAACCACGACATCGCGACGTCCTTCGATCAGTTGCCCGCCTACGATGGCCCGGCCGAACCCGGTGCCGGCATGCCGCCCGAATGGGGCGCCGCAGCCGCGGACATGCGCGATGACGCGCCCCTCGAAGGCCCCGCCCTCGCCCCTTACGCCCAAGCCTCCGAAGAAGGCGACTAAAGCCGAGATAAGCCTCCGATAAGGCGCGCTCCGCAGACTGCACTCCGTGAATGAGGACGACGCCCGAATTGGACGCCTCATTCGAATGATCCGCCAACAGGCGGGCATGACCCAGGTGCAGCTGGCTAACGCCGCGAAGGTTCCGCTGACTGATGTAAAGCTGATGGAGGCGGGGCACGCGACCGTCATCAAGCTGGGCCGAATTCGCTCCATCTTCGAGGCGCTCGATGGGCGAGCCAGGCTTGTGCCATGGTGGAAAGGCGCCGCCGCGGATCGATTGCTGGACGAACGGCACGCGGCCATAGCCGAGCGCAGCGCACGCTACTTCCCAAAGCCACCGTGGGAGACGCACATGGAGGTCTCGTTTGCCGAGTACGGCGAACGCGGCTCCATCGACATTCTGGGCGCGAACCGCGTCGCACTCGCCGTGGCGGTCTGCGAAGTGAAGAGCGTCATTGGGTCGCTCGAGGAAACGAACCGCATGCTCGATGTGAAGGAAAGGCTAGCGCCGACTGTCGCATTCAAGCGTCTGGGTTGGCGTCCCAGGGTTGTCGGCAGGCTCCTAATTCTGCCGCGAGATAGCACCGTCCAGCGCGTGATCGCCGCGCATCCGATCACTATGGGCGGGCTGTATCCAGCGCGTGCGAGGGAGATCAGGGCGTGGCTGCGCGACCCCTCGAAACCGATCAGTGGGATCTGGTTTGTGTCAGATGGACCACATGGATCCAGCGGTCAGGCTTGATGCCTCGCAGTTGTGTCAGTTGGACGGAATGGAGCCAGTTGACACAGATTCAGCCCCGTATCGCGAACCCGTGGACGGATGTCGTCGATTTGACGCAATCGAAGCACTCGCAGGCCGGTGAGCCGGGCGACTAGCCCGCTTTTGGCGTGTCCTTGGGTTTTGGGGCGAGGGCGAGACCTAGTTCGGCCAGCTGTGCCGGTTCGACCGGGGACGGGGCGCCCAACATCAGGTCGGCGCCGGTCCCCGTCTTGGGGAACGCCTGTACTTCGCGGATGTTCGACTGATTCG
>JARXKQ010000188.1 GCA_030271555.1 Chloroflexota bacterium
CCGCGCGGCGGGCAAAGGGGCGCAAGCAGCTGACGGCCTAGGTGATCGACGCGACCCGATCCAGGGTCTCGGTGGAGATGCTGCGATCGACCGTCGCGTTCCGGGCCATCCAGACAGACAGCCGCAGCCGAAGCCACCCATTGCTGCTGCTGCGCTACCGCGGGAACGGACTTGAACAAACGCGATATGGCATATCGACCGGAAGACGACTTGGGACTGCTGTGGTCCGTAATCGGCAGCGCCGTCGCTTGCGTTCGATCCTGCGCCAGCTCACCCCAGACGTTCGGCTCGGCTTCGACATTCTGCTCGTTCTGCGGCCGGCCGCCGCGAACACTGTCCAAGCTGAGCTTCAGTCAGCCTTGGCTGGCCTGATGCGCTCCGCCGGTCTGCTGGCTGAGCGATGAATCCCATGAAGGCCGTTGGCATCGGTGCGATCCACCTGTATCGGGCCGTGTTCTTCTGGATGCCATCCTCGTGCAGGTTCGAGCCGTCCTGCTCGCGCTACACCGAACAGGCGATCGCCAAGTACGGCCTCCTCAAAGGCAGCTTCATGGGTGCCAAGCGCGTCGCCCGCTGCGGTCCCTGGGATCAAGGTGGCTATGACCCCGTCCGCTGAGTTTCGAGCGCGCGACAAGCGCCGCGCGCTGCTCCTGCTATTCACGCTGATCGCGCTGGGTGCGGCGCTGCTGGGCGCGCTCCCGGTCAGTGCCGATTCACCTTCGCCTTCGGTCGCGCCCACGCCGGCGGCAACACCAACCGCGGCCGGCTCACCGGCCATTGCAAGCCCCTGCCCGCTGCCGGCGGTAACCCCACGCCCGTCGGATGCGCCGACGCCGGTTCCGGGCGAAACGCCGCTGCCGCATCCGCTCTGCCCGGCTGTCCTGTCGGGCAACCCGGTCGACCTACTGGCGTTTCTGTTCAACCCGATCTTCCAGACGATGTTCCTGTTGCTGGCGGTCTTCTACTCCGTCACCGGCGACATCGGCATCGCGATCATCGTCCTGACACTGATCATCAAGACGATCCTCATCCCACTTTTCCGCGCGCAGATCGTGTCGCAGCGGCGGATGCAGATGGTCCAACCCGAGATCCGTGCGATCGGGGTCAAGTACAAGGGCAACCGGACCAAGATCAACGAAGAGCAGATGCGGCTTTACAAGGAGCGCGGCGTTAACCCGGCGTCGGGCTGCCTGCCTTCGTTCCTGCAGCTCTTCCTTCTTTTGCCCATCTACTCGGTCATCAACCAGGGCCTGGCCGCACCGGACATCAGCTCGGCGCTGCAGTTCCTGGGCCAGCCGGTGCTGCACATCGTGTGCCACGCCCCGGGCACGCTTCAGCCGTGCATCGACCCCGCGATCCATTGGCTGGGCAACCTCGACGCGCACATTCCCGAGGTCCTGTTCCACATCCCAAACCCCATCTTCACCGACCCACGGTTCGGGCTCTCCGGGCTGGCGCTCGTGGCCGCCTTCCTGCAGCTGATCCAGTCGCGGATGATGACGCCGCGGACGACGGACCCGCAGACAAGGTCGCAGCAGCGCATTTTCATGATCCTGCCTCTATTCTCACTTTTCTACGGCTGGTTCCTGCCGGCCGGGTTGTTCATCTACTGGATCGTGTTCACGGCGTACTCGATCGTTCAGCAATACCTGATCGTCGGGTGGGGGTCACTCTTCCCCCTCTTCGGCTGGACACCAGGATTCGCGGTCGATCACCAGCCGCGCTTCCCGGTCACGAGTGGACCTACTAAGCGTCCCGATGCGGCGGCAGATGGCCGCTCCACAACAGACAGCCGCAGCCCAGAAGACAGGGCTGCCGGCACCATTCGGCCGGACCGCCAGCGCGCGCGGACCAGCCGCCGAGGGAGACGGCGATGAGCGAATACCAGGAGTTCACCGGTAAGACCGTCGAGGAGGCGCTCAAGGCAGCGCGCGACTCGTTCGGCGCCGGCCTCGACGACCTCGATTTCGAGATCCTCACCTCAGGCAGCCGCGGCGTGCTGGGCATGGGCGCGGAGCCCGCGCGAATCATCGCCGCCCCGCGCTCGGCCCTGGGTGGCGCCGCGCCCCGGCGTGAGGCCGCGGCACAGACACCACTGCCCCCGCCTCCGCCGCACGAATCGTTCGGCGAGCGTGGCGATCGGCCCGACCGCGGCGATCGACCGCCGCGCCGCGAAGGCGGCTTCAACCGCGACCGCGCTCCCCGCACAGATCGACCGCCGCGCCGCGAGGGCGCCTACAGCCAGGACCGACCAGCCGCGCCCACCGGTGAGGCGCCCGCCGCGGAATCACGCGGCGCATTTCGAGATCGACCTGCCGGTCGTCGGCCTGATCGCCCAGATCGACCGCCGCGCCGCGACGGTGGTTTCGCCGGACGCGAGCGCAGCAGCAGCATCCTGTCGGAAAGCGAGCAGGAAGAAGTGCGCGCCGGTCGGGCGAGCCTGTCGATCGAGCGCGAGGAGATCCAGGCGGCCGAGGCAAGCCCCGAGGCGCTCGAGGCCGGACGCGCGATCCTCGAGCAGCTGCTCACCCACATGGGCCTTGCCGTCAAGGTCAGTGTCGAGAGCGGCGATACCTCGAAGCTCGACGTGCGTGGTGACGAGAGCAGCAAGGAAGCACTCGGCGCGTTGATCGGCCGCAAGGGCGAGCGCCTGTCGGCGCTGCAGCACCTCGTCAACTTGATGTTGTCGCGCCAGCTGGGCGCGTGGACCCGCGTCCTGGTCGACGTCGAGGACTATCGCGGTCGGCGTGAGCGCCAGCTGCGCGAGATCGCGACGCGCGCCGCGGAGAAGGTTACGGAGAGTGGCAAGATGCTCCAGTTGGAGCCCATGCCCGCGCTCGAGCGCCGCTGGATCCATCTCGCGTTGCGCGACAACGCCGATGTTGCGACCCAGTCGATCGGCGAAGAGCCGCATCGGCGCGTCGTGATCCTGCGCCGCCAGACCGGGGCCTGATCCACAACCAGGGCTGAACGCAGGGCGGTATGGCCGCTCGTCCGAGCGGCGTCCATCGGCACAATTAGCCGCCCGGCTGATAGGTCCCAGACCATAGGGCCACCGTCCCAGGGGCCCATCCTTGGTACGATCTAGGTCAATGGCGCGCACCCAGACTCTTCCGATTGGCATTTCCCCGCACCCGCTTACAGGCGCGCCCATGCGCCGCATGGGCTTCACGTTCGGCGTGACGCTGCTTGCGTTCGTGCTGTTTGGCGCGGCATTTGCGGTGGGCTACGCGCTGGTCAACGAGGGCCGCATCATGCCCGGCGTCGACGTTGGTGGCGTATCCCTGTCGGGCCTCGATCGCAGCGCAGCTGCCGCCAAGCTGACCGAAGCACTGCCCGACCTTGGCGCAGGCAACCTGGTGATCGACATCGGCGACTGCACAAGCGCAGCCGGTGTAGGCGGCTGTAGCTCGAAGTCGGTGCCCTTCGCGGCATTTGATCGGCATTACGACATCGCCTACATGCTCGACCAGGCGCTGGGTATCGGCCGCGCGCCCAACTTCATCGAGCAGCTCCAGGAACAGATCCGGGTGCTCATCAGTGGCACGTCTGTGAGCCCGGTTGCCACGTGGGACAACGCCGCGCTGACACAGAGGGTCGCGGCCATCGCGACGGCCGCCCAGATCGCGCCGGTGAGCGCCTCATTGAGCCGCATCGATGGACGCTACGTGGTCAATCCATCGAGCGAGGGCCTCGCCGTCGATGTCCAGGGCGCCGTCGCGAGCGCCCTCGCGAAAATCGACAACGTGTCGGCGTCCGACGCTCACGTCAGTGTCGCGACCACGGTCGTGCCGCCGGCGATTGAAACCGCGCTCGCCCAGGACGCGGCCGACACCGCCGAGCGGGTCATGGGCA
>JARXKQ010000189.1 GCA_030271555.1 Chloroflexota bacterium
GGATCACCACCTGGCCGTTGGGGTCGTACATCGTCTGATTGCGCAGCTCGGCGGACCGCGCCTTGTAGAGAGACGCTAGATCCTGCTTGCCAGTGGGCTCCGAGCTCGGGCCGAATCGGACTTGCGAGAGCACGCGGGTCGCGGTGACGGCCGCGGCGGGTGCATTCCTGCTGCCTAGGCTGAGGAACGCATCGCGAGCGGCACCCATGCGGGCCGATGCGGCGGCCTTCGCGGCGCCGAGATGCTCAAACACCTTGCCGATCGCATCGCTGGCGAACTTGCCCGCGTACGGCGCCATGATGCCAACGCCGGGGATGGCGTGCGCAAGCGCTGTGGCGCCTGTAAAGGCTGCGTGCTGGAGGCCGCGCTGCAGCATGCCGGCTTGCGGTGCGGTCGCTAGCGCTTCCTGTGCGGCCTCGATTGCCGCAAGTCGAGGGCTGATGCCGCTCTGCAGCTCGGTGAGGCGTGCGCCGGATACGGGGTTTGACTTGGAAAGGGCCTGGATTCTCGAGATCTGTTCCCTTGTTTCACTCAGCGCGCCGTCAACGTGCTCGAGCGCGCCAGCGTTTCCGCCACGGGCCTCGAGGATCTCAGGCATCTTGGCCTGGAGTGTCTCGAGCGCGCCTTGCCTGGCCTGCAGCGGCCTCAGCAGCGTGTACGGATCCTCGCCGGCAGCAACCGAGTTACGCAATGTCCGACGCAGCGTCTTGAACGAATCGGCAAGAGCTACCTGCGCTGTTTGGACACCCTCGATGCCCTTCAGCTCAGGGGCGACTCGTCCAAGATCGGCTGTCGAGATCTCGGAGTAGATCGGCCGGCTCCCGCCATTAGCCAAGTCGTCGTGCATGTCGCGGATCTGGTTCGCCAGTTCCTCGCGCTGCGGCTTGCGCAGTTCCTCAAGGCTCGCCTTCTCGGTCTCGGCCTGTGCCTTGAGGGTCATCCGCTCATCGATCGCCGCCTGCTTGAGCCCCTTGGCGTCCAGCCCGGCGAGGTCCTCGGGGACGCCCTCGATAGCCGTTCGGGTCGCCGCTGACTCGTCGAGCGCCTTGCCGGCACGACCGAGCGCGCGATCCGCTGTGCTGCCCTTCGCGCTGCCGCCGAGCAATGTGCTGGACGACAGGCCCGAGGCGGCATGCTCAGCGGCAAGCGCGTCTCCGGTCGTGGCGAGCTCGTGCGCCTCGGCTCCGATACGGCCAACGGCCTCGCCCTCGCCGAGTAGCTTGGCTAGGCCGAAGTCGTTGCCGAGCAGCAGTGAGCCGCCGAGTCCGGCAACGGTACCGAGGGCCGCCGCGCCGTGGTTGAACTATTGGGCGTCCTGGAATGGATCGACCATTCCAAAGGACGCGGCGCCGAGCCCTGCGCCCACGAACGCCTTCCCGCTGGCGATGATTCCCGTGTTCTCGCTAGATCGGATCTGATGGCCCTGCGCGGAGGCAACGTCAGCACCTGTCACGCGCGGCGCGAACCCGCCTTCATTCTTCGCTACATCTGGCGTGGTATAGGTGTCCTCGCCGAATCGGTGCACCGCGACAACGCCCGGATCGACGTACTTGCCGCTGGCTAGCGCGGCAGGCATCTCCGCGTCATCGACGACGACGCGCGCCCCGGTGGCTTTGTCGACGAGCTTTCCCATTACTGGAACTTCACCGGCTGGTCTGAGGCGTCCGTAGACACCTCGTAGTGGTTCTTCGCGTAGTCGTGTGCAGCCAACGCGGCCGCATCGATCCCGCGTTTCGCCTCGGCTACCTTCATCGCGGCATCAACGAGATCCTCGTGCTTCGGAGCGACAGCGCCCTTGCCCTTCGCGGGCGTCATCAGTTGGTGGTAGTGGGCGAGCCGCTGGTTGTAGGTGTCGATCGCGTCGTTGAGAGCGGAGGTCTGTGCCGCGACGGCAGGCGATGAAGTCGACGGATACGCATGTGGCACCGCTGGCGCGCTGGCGGCCGCGGCGATGGCGGTGTCGCCGCCCTTCTTCTGCTCGATCTCGATGCGCTTCTGCTCCTTGGCTGCATCTGCCGCGGCGTCTGCGTCCTTGATCTCACCTGGCGTCTGTGCCCGTGCCCGTGCCTCGTTGGCCGCAGTGATGGCGTCGTCGGCCTTCGGGATCGGCGCAGACGCTCGAGACTTCTGCGCGTTGTGAATGATCGGCCCAGCGTCGATGCCAACAATGTTCATGTCGCGCGTGAAGTCGCGATCAGCATCGGCCTGCGCGTCTCGGATCTGCTTCTCTGGGTCGCGCGCTTCGAATACCGTAGAGCGCTCAGGGATGCGGTGCGCCTGTGCGTCGAGTTGTCCCTGTGTGAGCTTGTCGCCAAGCTCCTTGGTCAGATAGACGACAAGCGCGTGCTGTGCGGAGTCGTACTCGGCACCCAGCGTGTCCTTGCGCTTGGACCACACACTTTCGCCGAGGGACTTTTCGTAGTTGATCTTCGCGCCGATCTTCGCGAGCTGCGCCCAGTAGTCTTGTACGTGGCCGTAAGTCGCAAGCTGCGCCCCAACCTCCTTGCGCTCCTTCGCGTCCTCGCCCTTACCGCCGATCGCGCGCTTGCCCATGATCGGCGATCCACTGAACGGATCAAAGAAGCCCGTCGCAACGGTGTAGTTGGGATTAGTCGCCGAGCCTGATCCCGCTCCGGCGCCTGCAGCCTTCGCGCGTGCCGCTGCCTCGGTCGCCATGTTGTGGCGCTGGGTCTCCACATCGGACCGCTGCTTGCGCCACTGCTCCTCGGCTTCTAGCCGGGCCTTCGATAGCTCGAGCTCCTGCTTGAGGTTGTGATCTGCCGCGGCCTGGCGAGCTGCAGCCATGCGCCCCGCCATGTCCTGGATCGCATTGCCCAACGCGAGCGCCTGCGTACCCTTCGGATCGCGTAGCTGCTGCTGCGCCTGCATGTCGCCGATCGTGCTGGCGTAGGTCGCCTGACGAACGGCCTCGGCCGACTGATACAGGTTGCCCGTGCGCGCGTATTCCTCGGCGAGAATGCCGCGACGAACTCCGAGCCCGGCACGTCCGTTCTCGATGTCCGTTTTCTGCGCGTCGATGTCCTGATCGATCTGGTGCTGAAGGCCCTCGAGATAGCGATTGGGTCCGTTGCCGCCCGACTGGCCGACCGAGATGCCGCCCGCGATGGCGCCGATCAGGTCAATCATCTTGGTAGAGACCGAGCGGTTACTCATGAACCGCGACGGGTCGATCTTGCGGTTCACGAGCGCCGCGGCCTGTGCGTCGATCGCGGCCATCTTCGCAGTCGTCTCGGCCTGCGCGTCCTGCATCGCCTTGAAGTTGGCCTCGGCGCGCGCGCGGTTCTCGGCCGACAGTCGTAGCGCCTCGGTGGCCTGGTCGTGTAGCGCGGCCTGCTGGCGCTTGACCTTCAGCTCCTCGAAGGCAACCGGATCGCGAAGGGCCATGTCTTTGATGGCTGCTTCGCGCTCGGTGTCGTTGGGATTCGCAAGCGGATCGGCGCTGAACTGTTCAGCATGCGTCTCGTCGTGAATCGAGGCGATCGAGTCGGGGCCATCGCCGACGAGATCCTTGACGGTCGGTGGCGGTGGCGGTGGGAGTTGTCCTCCGCTGAGGGCGTCAACCGCGGGTCCCGGAGGAGGAGCGCCCACGTAGTCAACGTCCATCTCACCTAGATCGGTGGGCGTGGGCGGGGTGGGCGGTCGCTCTGCGGTGAGCGCCGGATTCCATCCGGTATCGACGGGCGTCGCATCCGCGAACAGGTGATCCGGAATCCCAACGCCCGGCACCAGTGGCACGGGCGCGTCAGGGTGGATCATCGTGTCGGGGTGGATACCGGCGAACATCGACGACAGTGCCTCCCGGTGCTCGGGGGCCGTGTCCGGAAGCCAG
>JARXKQ010000190.1 GCA_030271555.1 Chloroflexota bacterium
TGGCGGTTACTCGCTCTGAACAATCGACAAAATCATGACGCTCCCCGGCGACCAGACGAAGGCGACTCCGCGATGCTCGCGTACGCCTTGCCATATCAGCCATGCCCCGCCGATCTCGGCGACCGCGGCGACGACGAACAAGGCCATCGACTGGAGCGTCACGCTACCGATCCTACGTGGGTCGGATCCGGTCAGGACTCAGGATCGTGATGGTCAATCCTTGGATCCTGGCCGCCCGTCGTGTCCACGTGGTTGTCGTGGGCCCGCCGTCTCACGGTCGAGGCGACGCCCGCACCGACCGCACTCGCCGCAGCTCCTGCAAGGAGAACTGGCGCAATCACTGGCGCGGCGGCGACGATCAGTGGCGCGCAACAGATGGCACACGCCGCCGCTAGTAGGGCTGCTTCAGGCTTCACCTTCACTCGACGCCGCCAAACACCGATTTGAGAAGCTCCGCTGCAACGTCGGGTGCTCGCACCTCGAGCGCCGTGCCGCGGCCGTCCACGGTGATCGCGAACGCGAAAAACGTGCAGCACTGCGACTCGGCGCGCGCTAGCCGCGTGATCTCGGCGAAGTCGACGTCTCCTCCCAACTTCAAGCGGACGCCCCCATCTATCGGCGTTGTTTCCTCGACGCCTGCGAACACAGCCTGCCACTCGGCGATCCGATCACCCATCTCCTGGTGTCCGAGCGTGCACGCGATCGGCGCCTCTGACGCCGGCAGCCGGATAACGTCAAGCGACCGGCTCGAACGCGGCGCCTCTCCCACGCACGCGCAGCCGGGGCCGCAGGGTCCCGATGCCGAAGCCGTGCTCAGTGCATGACGAGCCCCCTGCAGCTGCTCCGTCAGCGCGACCAACTCGGCGACGCGTCGCTGTGCGATGGCGATCTTGCGGCCCACGAGTTCGCGCAGTGTGCCTTGGACGTCTCCGCAGTTTTGGTCGAATGCCGTCAGAAGGCTCGCGATCTCGTCGAGCGAGCAGCCCAGCTCCTTCGCCCGAGCAATAAATCGAAGCCGGTCCAGTGCGCGCTCGTCGTACTGCCGATAGCCGTTGTCGGCTCGTCCTGCGCTCGACAGAAGACCCAAACGGTCGTAATAACGGAGGGTTGAGGTCGGGACGCCTGCAACGCGGGAAATGTCCGTGATAGACAGCACCATGCCCGGGAGGGTACAGCTTGAAGCTGACTTCAATGTCAAGACTGGAAGTGGCGCAGTCACCGGTGACTCGCCTCCCCTATCGGCCAGTTCTATCTCTCGTTGCGCACAGACACTATGACCAGATCGTGTTCGTCGGCTGTCAACCACGATGACGGGTACGGAAACAACCAGAAGCCTCGAGGCATTCGTGGATCGACAGCGAGGTGACGAGACGGATATGGCGCCGAGCGCACTCATGTCGGTAGGCCCGGGCCGCCCTTGAGAAGGCGTTTGGCGGCGGGTACTAGTCTAGTTTTGCCGAAAGGGCCAAGGCAGCATGAGGAGCGAGGGCTATGGCTGAGCAGAGTCTGTACGACAGGCTTGGTGGCGTCTTCGCCATCGCAGCGGTGATCGACCACTTCAGTGATGCGGTCGTCAACAATCCGATCGTTGGGCAGCGTTCCGCAAACCCAGAGCTCCGGGAATGGCACACGAAGAAACTGGCGCGGTTGCCGGGCCTCAAATTCATGCGCACCCTGTGGGTCTGCGACGTTGCCGGCGGACCGTTCCATTTCGAAGCCACGAAGCCGGGCAAGACTATCCTCGGGTTAGAGCAGGCTCATCGCGAATTCGAGATCGCTCCCGCTGAGTCAGATGAAGTCGCCGCCGAGCTTGGCCGCAGCCTTGATTTCTTCAAGGTTCCCTCTCGCGAAAAGGGCGAGGTCCTGGCGGCCTTCGCCGCGCACAAGGGCGAGGTGACCCATGGAGCCTCGGCCAGCGCCAAAGCTTGAGCAGCCGGGCGGGTCACGCCAAGAGGCGACGTGCCACCACCGTCGGGCCTGACCACCGAGCAATTTGATTTACGCCCGGGCGAGCCTGGATTCCGCCGTTGCTCATGTGACCAGCGCTTCGACTTCGGCGGCCCGCGACGGGAAGACGAAGGCGGCCGGCCAACGACCGAGTCACACGAGTGGCGGTCGGTGGTGACCGGACCTGGGGATTGCGACCCAGTCCCAGGTCCGTTCAGTACGCCGTCGAACTGCTACCGGCGCACGACGTCGAAGCCGGTAACGGTGCGACAGCCCTTCTGATGCGGCGTTTCTACGCCAACCACGTAGTGCCCAGGCTTGAGCCGAGTCGCTCCCTCGGCCTGGTCGGGATAGTCGACGTAGAAGGTATGGCCGCCCGGGATGAGCGACAGCCACATGATCGACTTGATCTCCAGGCGCTCGCCGTTATCGTCGAAAACGACACGCATGATGTCGATCTGCACCTCTAGCGAAGGGCCGCTGACAGGCAATGGGAAATGCGTGCCGGTGATTCGGTAGACGTCGCTTCGACTACCTCGTGATGGATCGACCGAGACTGAGCACGGGTGCGTGGGCACATGGGCGGCAGCCGGTGCAGGCAGCGCCAATGCTGCGAGTAGGCCAATGAGAACGAACAGACGGCGCATTAGCGGTCTCCTTGAGGCTTAGTGCTTGAACGTGCTCACCCACTGAGCGGCGACCGCCGCGTCGTAGGGCTGGGTGAATCCGCATGGCCAGGCGAAATGGTCCTCGCCAGCCACCAGGTAGCGGTCACCGACGCGCAGCGTCGGCCCACCGGCGGACTTGATTGTTGTTCCGGTCATGCCTTCGGCCGTCAGCGTTACATCGTTTCCGGATACGCCGTCGAAGGCCTGGTTGACTTGGAACTCGACTTCGATTCCGCGCACGGCCGTCACCGTCCCGTCGAAGGCGATCGTGCGCTTAGCGAGCGTGGCGAGGCTGTAGTGCTCCACGCATGAGGCTGCGCCGGGTGGGGGGACAATCCCTCCTGACGGCTCGGCGAGCGTAGGTCCGGGTGACGGAACGACGGCGACCACGGCTGGCGTGGCAACCGGTGAAGCGCCAGGGTCCGTCCCTGGAGCACGCGGCCACGCTAGGACCGCAACGGCGAGTACGGCCATGAGTGCGGCGAGGCCGCCGACGAGCGTCGCAGGCCATTTCTTTCGATTCGGGGCATTCGCTTGGCCGCGCATTGACGTCTCCTGGTTCACTCTCGCTCTGATGCGGGCGAGCGACGCGGCGGGGAGCGAGTCGGGCGAATACGGATCGGCGTCGTGTAACTGCGCGAGCCGGTCGCGCTCGTCGTTACCTCGCATCGCCCGTCCGTGGAACATCGAGCTCGTTGATCTCCTCCACTGACAGAGCAAATGTCCGGGTGCGGCCGGAATCTTTCAGGGCCGCGGCATTGACCTTTGCGTATTCCTCGGCAAATCGTTTTCGCGCACGGTGGAGCCTTATCGCGACGGCGTTCGCCGATGTTCCAAGGGTCGCCGCGATAGCGCCATGGTCGAGACCTTCCCAAGCGACAAGGCGCACGAGTTCTTGGTCTGAATCGCTTAGCCGTCCCAAGGCGTCGAGTGCGGCGTCATTTCCCGGTGCGACCGGACTTCGTCGCAACAGATCGGCCGACAGCGAGACCAGAAGAGCCTTGAGTCGACCGTGAGCTCGATGCTGGTTCGCTAGCACGCGGCGCGCGATCGCGTAGAGCCACGGCAGCGGAACCGCCGGAGCAGCGCCAAACCTGCGCCACGCGATTGTGAACGTCTCGGACGTCGCATCTTCGGCGTCAGGGAGATTGAGCGACCGCCTTGCGGCGTACGCGAGCACGTGCGGGAGATTTGCTGCGAAGAGCTCGTCAAAGGTTCCGGCGTAGTTTCGCGAC
>JARXKQ010000191.1 GCA_030271555.1 Chloroflexota bacterium
CCGCGTCCAGGTGACGGCGCAGAACCACGAGGTCGAGGTCGTGGGCGAGACGCTGCCCGCGGACAGCGGTTTCGTCGTCAGCCAGCGCAACCTCAACGATGGCTCGGTCGAGGGACTGCGCCACACGACCAAGCCCATCGAGACCGTCCAGTACCACCCTGAGGGTTCGCCCGGGCCGCTCGACGCGCTGGCGGTATTCGACCGCTTCCTCGCCCGCGTGGAGGCGTCGGCGCGGTGACCGCCCAGCCCAAGCCAAAGTCGGTGCTGATCATCGGCAGCGGCCCGGTGATCATCGGCCAGGCGGCGGAGTTCGACTACGCCGGCACCCAAGCCTGTCGCGCGCTGCGCGACGAGGGCGTGCGCACGATCCTGCTCAACAGCAACCCCGCGACGATCATGACCGACCCCGGCGTGGCCGACGTCGTGTACCTGGAGCCACTCACGGTCGCTTCGGTCGAGAAGATCCTGGAGCGCGAGAAGCCCGACGGCATCCTGTCCGGGCTGGGCGGTCAGACGGCGTTGAACCTGTGCGTGGCGCTGGCCAAGGCGGGCGTGCTCGATCGCCACCCCGGCACCCGGCTCTTGGGCACGCCGCTCGCGGCGATCGAGATGGCCGAGGATCGCCAGGCCTTCCGGGCGCTGCTCAACCGGATCGGCCAGCCCTACCCGCCGAGCGTCATCGTGGAGGGAGCGACGCCGCGCGAACGCCAGGAACGGACGCGCGCCGCTCTCGCCGAGATGGGTCTGCCCGCGGTCATCCGGCCAGCCTTCACGCTGGGTGGCTCGGGCGGGGGCATCGTCGCGACTGAGGCTGATTTCCTCGAGCGTGTTCGGGGCGGCCTGCGCGCGAGCCCCATCGGCCAGGTGATCGTCGAGAAATACCTCGACGGCTGGCAGGAGGTCGAGTACGAGGTCATGCGCGACGCCGCCGACACGTGCATCTGTGTGTGTTCGATGGAGAACGTCGACCCGCTGGGCGTGCACACCGGTGACTCGATCGTCGTCGCGCCGGTGCAGACGCTGTCGGACGCGACCCACCAGCGGCTTCGAACAGCTGCCCTGACGATCATCCGCGCGCTGGGTGTCGAGGGCGGCTGCAACGTCCAGTTCGCGCTATCGTCCGACCACACCCAGTACGCGGTCATCGAGGTCAATCCGCGCGTGTCGCGCTCGTCCGCCCTGGCATCCAAGGCAACCGGCTACCCCATCGCTCGCGTCGCTGCCCAGATCGCGGTTGGCCGGCGGCTCGATGAGATCCCCAACGCCGTTACCGGCAAGACCGTCGCGGCCTTCGAGCCGGCGCTCGACTACGTGGTGGTCAAGCTGCCGCGCTTCCCGTTCGACAAGTTCCCCAGCGCGGAACGCGGATTGGGCTCGCAGATGAAGGCGACGGGCGAAGTCATGGCGATCGAGCGCAACTTTGGCGCGGCCCTCAACAAGGCGCTGCGCGGCCTCGAGCAGGGTGGCGCCGGCTGGCTGGCCGAGCATCCCGACTGGTCGGCCGAGCTAGACGCACTCGCTGCTTACCCACTCGCGGCCGCCCTGGATCACCTAGCGAGACAAACGTCCGTTAAAGGGGCGCCGACCGACTCCCAGCGGAGAAATGGACCGCCTGGCGAGCCAAACGTCGGTCCTGACGCCGAATCCGGGGGGTTTGGCCCAGGTCGCGAAGGAGCCATCCGACATTTGGAACGCTCGGCGCACCACGCGAGCTTCGAGCAAGACCTGCGCGCGTTCCTCGCGCCGTCCGATTCGCGCCTGTGGCGGCTGATCGCGCTGCTCCGGCGGGGAGTACTGGGTGACGTCATCCGGCGCGTGACCGGGATCGCGCCGTGGTTCGTGGCCGAGCTCGAACGGCTGATTGTGCTCGAGTCGCGGTTGCGCGCGGCCGGTCGCGGCATGGACGACGAGCTGCTCGTGAGCGCCAAGCGCGCCGGCTTCGGCGATCGCGACGTCGCCACTCTCACGGGCATCCCCGCTGAGCAGATACGCGGCCGGCGCGACCGGCTGGGTTTGCATCCGGGGTTCGCGATGGTCGATACGTCGGCCGCCGAATTCGCCGCTGAGACGCCTTACTTCTACTCGACCTACGCCGCTGCCGGTTCGCCGCCCGAGGCACCACCGGTGGCGCGGCCGGCATCGTTGGTCATCGGCTCCGGCCCGGTGCGCATTGGCCAGGGCATCGAGTTCGACTACTGCGCGGTGCAGGCATCGGAAGCGCTCAGGCGCCTGGGCCACTCCTCGATCATGGTCAACTCGAACCCCGAGACCGTCTCGACCGACTTCGACGCCTCGTCGCGGCTCTACTTCGAGTCGCTCGACGCCGAGAGCGTGGCCGAGGTCCTGCTCGCGGAGACCGTGGACGGCGCGCCGCCCGACGCGTTCATCCAGTTCGGCGGCCAGACGCCGTTGGGCCTCGCACCGGCGGTCGCGGCGAGCGGCGCGCGCCTGCGCGGCCTTGATCTGGACGCGATCGACCAGACCGAGGAGCGGATGCGCTTCGCCGGGCTCGTAGACCGGCTGGGCATTCCGCAGCCGCAGGGCGGCATGGCATCTTCAGTCGACGAGGCGTATGTCGTCGCGGAGCGCGTGGGCTATCCGGTGATCGTCCGGCCGTCGTTTGTAATCGGTGGGCTCGCGGTCGACTTCGCCTACGGGCCTGACGACCTCGCGCGGATCATCACCCGCGCAGTCGCGGTTGACGACGAGCGGCCGGTCCGGATCGACGCCTACCTCGAGGGCCTGGAGCTGGACGTCGACGCGATCAGCGACGGGGTCGACGTGCTGATCCCCGGGCTCATGGAGCATGTCGAGCGCGCCGGCGTGCACAGCGGTGACTCGATCGGCGTGTATCCGCCGCAGCACATCTCGGCGGCAGACCAGGCGCTCGTCGTGGACGCGATCAGCCGGGTCGCGCTGGCGATCGGGGTGCGCGGCCTGATCAACGGCCAGTTCATCGTGCGCGACGACGGCGTGTACCTGCTCGAAGTCAACCCGCGCGCGTCGCGCACGGTGCCGTTCATGAGCAAGGTCACCGGCGTGCCGATGGTCGAATTGGCGACGCGCGTCGCCCTGGGTGAGACGCTCGCCGCCATGGGCTGGCCGAACGGGCTCCTGGCGCCGCAGCCATTCGTGGCGGTGAAGGCGCCGGTCTTCTCGACGATGAAGCTGCGTGGCGTCGACCCGATGCTCGGCCCGGCGATGCAGTCGACCGGCGAGGTCATCGGCATCCACGGAGACTCACGCGTCGCCCTGGCCAAGGCGCTCGGCGCTGCGTCGCTGCGGCCGCCGATCGCGCCCGACTCAGGCGCCGTCGCGCTGCTGTCCCTGGCCGATCACGACAAGGTCCACCTGGCCGAGCTCGCCGCCCGGCTGGCCCGCGGCGGCTACAGCTTCTGCGCCACGCACGGGACGGCGGTCGCGCTCCGTGTCCTGGGGCACGAGGTGGAAGAGGTGGCTCGAGTGGGGGAGGAGGCTGGGTCGGGTCGGTCGGTGCTGGACGCCGTTCGCTCCGGTGAGGTGCTGCTGGTCGTCAACACGCCGTCGCCTGAATCGCGACCGATGCGCGATGCGGGCGACATCCGCCGCGCCGCGCTGGCTGAGGGCATCCTGTGCCTGACCTCGGTTGATACCGCGCTTGCCGCCTCGGCCGCGCTCGACCCGTCATTGGCGGAGCGACTCGAGGAGGTTAGGCCGCTGGGGGAGTGGCTGGAGGCGGGCGCTACCCTCGCCAAGTGAAACTGGCGATCCCCGACCCGGCGCTGGTGCTGCTGGTCGGGCCGACGGGGGCGGGCAAGTCGACCTTCGCGGCCGCTCATTTCAAGCCGGCTGAGATCGTTT
>JARXKQ010000192.1 GCA_030271555.1 Chloroflexota bacterium
TCATCGCCCACGCCTTGCTGAAGCCGTCGAGGACGATCGTGCGCTCGGCCATGCCGGGCAGCGTGGCGATCGAGAAATGCTCGCCCTCGAAGACACCGCGGCCGTAGATCTCGTCGGCCATGACGGTGATGTCGCGCTCGCGCGCGATGTCCGCAATAGCGGTGATGTCCTCCCTCGTGAGAACGCCACCGGTTGGGTTGTGGGGCGAGTTGAAGATGATCAGCTTGGTCTTGGGCGTGACCAGCGTGCGCAGCTCGTCTGGGTCGAAGCGGAAGTCGTTCTCCTCGCGCAGCGGATAGGGCACGGGCGTGCCGCCCGTGAAGCGCGTCATCGACTCGTAGATGGGGAAGCCCGGGTCGGGGTAGATGACCTCGTCGCCCGGCTCGATCAGCGCCAGGATCGCGTAGTACATGATCGGCTTGGCGCCGGGCGTGACCACGACGTTGGCCGGGTCCGCTTCGAAGCCTCTCGAGCGCTTCGACTCCTGGGCGATCGCCTCGCGCAGCTTGGGCTGACCGAGCGGCGGGCCGTAGTGCGTCCAGCCCTCGTCGAGCGCCTTCTTGGCCGCCTCGCGGATGTTGGCGGGCGTGTCGAAGTCAGGCTCACCGATCTCCAGGTGGACGATGTGCCGGCCCTGGGCCTCCAGCGCGCGCCCCTTCGCGGCTGCCTCGAAGGCCGTCTCAGTGCCGATCCCGATCATGCGCTGTGCGAGCTTCATGGCGAAGATGCTAGCAAAGGCCGTTCCACGCTTAGGAGTGCCGATCGGCCCGCCTCATCAATGCGCCGTGTCGTTCAGATCGATCGCCCCGGCATCGACGGGCTCCGACAAGTTAAGCCGTATCCATCGAAGGGCTACGCTGTCGCAACCGCTAGCGGCGCCTCGATCGATGGTTACTGTGAACCGGTCGGTGGCCCGTGCGAACGTCACCGTGGAGTCGCCGTCGCAGGACGAGCCGACCCACGAGATCTCCAGCACCCGATCGATCGGATCGTCGACGTTCTGCAAAACGATCACGGGTGACAGAGGTGAATACGACGAGTCAGTCGAGGTACACGATGTGACAAGGCCCGTTTCGTCGATAAATCGCGGCACAGGCAGGCCCGCATTGATCGTGTTGTAGACCTCGCACGACGAGATCGGGCCGGCCGAAGCGGTCGGGCCCGGCGTCTGGGTCGGCGCCAGAGTCTCCAGATCTGCGGGTTCCACACGAATCACGATGGACGCGTCGACCTTGACCTGCTCGCCCCCACAACCGCCGTTCGTGAACAACAGCACCGCGAAGAGTCGATAGGTTCCGACCGGCAGGTGCAGCAGCGGATCGCGGATGTACTCGTTATAGAAAGCGGCATTCGGATCGTCGTTGCTCCAGCTACCGCTTTTGCTGTACCCGCTGGTGTCAGAGTCGCCTTGCTGCAATTCCTGAGTGGCGCAGCTGAGCCCTCCACGCGTCGCTGCGGGCCACAACTCCAACGTCCCATCGAGCTGCTTGAAGCCGAACCACATGCCGTAGCCAGAGACGGTCGTCTTCTCCGGACCGAGGTAGCCCCGCGTAGCGAAGACGTCCATCGGGGAACCGGCCGTGTATGTGTCGCTCCCTGCCGTGAGCGTCAGCGCAAACGTGTTGCCGTGCGTTTCGATGGTGTTCGACCCACCCGGGCCGGTCGTGACGAAGGCATTGACGTTGGTCGCGTCGATTGGCGTATTGAGCACCAACTGAATGGTCTGACTTGTGATGTCTGTCACGCCATCGACGCAACTCACCTCTGTCTCTGACCGATCTATTTGAAGCGCGTGAGTCGGCCGGGATTGTTCACCCAGTGCATGGCCGACCGGCGGTTCCCAAAACTCGAGACTCAGCGCTCTGATATCGCACGACGACACGCGCAGGTCAATTCGAAGATCTTGCGCATCGCCGCCCGGGTTCGAAACGGTGACGTTCTGGGTGAGCGCCTCGCTACCAAGCTGAGATGCACAGCTCACAACGTTGCCGGTGTTGTCACGCAGCGATGCGGCACCAGCCACACCTCCGGAGCAGGTGATAACGGCCGTTGACGGTGACGGCGCGGGCGTGGCTGTTGGGGCTTCCGTAGATGTCGGTATGGGGCGGGTCGGCGCTCCGTCGATTCGCGCGACGACGTTCCATTGCCAGCACGGCGGGTTCGCGTTCCGGCACCAACCCTCGAGTCGCGGGGCAAGGGCATACACGCCGTGACGAGGGGTCCAGGACTCGTTGTCCCGCATTGTTGGGTCTGGGGCAAAGGTGCGGTTGGCGCCGGGCTGCACCATGATCACCGGGGATCCTGGCTCCGGGTCCGGGTCGCGAGAAACCAACTCGTCGCTGCACTGACGGATGGGAAGGGCATCGATCTTTACGAAAATGTCAGCCAGGCATCGAACATTGGTGAACCCACCTAGCCAACCGCTGACCAGAACGATTTCGTCGCGACGCATCGCGTCGACTACGAGGCCCTGAGCCTCCGACACGGACCAGACCGCCTGCTCACCGTTCTGCTTCTCCAGGCCGATGAATTGGGCGTGGCTGCCGGAAAGGGCGCGTAGCGCAAGAACGCCCTCGATCGGAACAGTTGGGAAGTGGTAGTCGCGGCCGCCATTGGAGCCTGCCCAAGTGCCCGATCCAGATGAATCCGTGGTCGCCATGTAGTTCGCGTCGACATAGATGAGGGGATCGGTCCCCTCGAGAGCGCCTAATCCACACAGACCGTCAGGCGGGTTGCACGGGTAGTCGGCAGGCTCGGGGGTCGATGGGACGGAAATCTTGCCTTGGACGAGCACGACCCGGCCGATCAGCTGGCCGGAGGCCACGCCGTCGGCGAACTCGGACGTCGACAGCACTGTCTCGGGCCCCGGTACGGGTGGCGGGCTGGGCGAGTGGAGGTCGGATGGCGGTGTCTCAACCTTGGCCACGACATCCCAGAGCCAGCACGGTTGGGCGCCCCCGCAGCCACCGCCATAGAGTCGTGGCGAGATCGCGTAAACCGCCGCTTGATCTTGGGGGGCAGCAGCGAACTGAATTGCTGCCTCCTGGACCTGTAGGTGGTCCGCATCGCCGGGCCCACCCAGATCGTCGGGACGCTTAGTGCTCAGCAAGCCCGTATTGACGCAGTAGCGGCTCGGCAGGCCAACAAGATCCGGATACGGCGGCGCGCAGTCGAAGACTGTGCCCGGGCGGTACTTGGTGCCCAGCCAGCCGTTGACGAGAGCGACCTCGTCGCGAGCTAGGGAATTCACGTCTTGTGCAGCCGCGTCCGCCACCGACCAAATGAGTTGACCGCCATCCAGCTTTACCCGGCCGATGTACTCGACGTCTCCGACGTCGCCGACGGAGAGCAGGAGTGTCCCGTGGACTGGCGGGGTGAGCCGAGCCCACCATGGCCAGCCTGGGCTGACCTGCACCGTCGAATCGTCGGACGATGCGACGGCGATATCAGGGCTCGACACCACGACACGAGGAGAGATGCCCTCAAGTTGGCCGATTGGGCAGGCTGGGCCGCCGGCACCGCAGAATGGGCCGAATTTCGGAGGACCGTCGTACGCGACGATCCCGCCATCAACCAGGACGGTCTGTTCGTCCAATCCTCCGGAGGCGAGCCTGACACCGAAGTCGGCGGTGGACATGACGAGCCCCAGTGGCGGCGTTGGGGTGGCGGACGGCGGCTGGGGCGCGAGACGCGGGACCGCGATGACCAGGATCAGCAGCGCCGCAACAACGGCCGCAACACCCAGGCGCGGCGACCAATTCGAGGTCATGACCCGCTGGGGCCGCGCGTCAATCTCGTGCCGGACGGCAGGCAGCAGGTCGCGCC
>JARXKQ010000193.1 GCA_030271555.1 Chloroflexota bacterium
GATGACGAGGCGCCAATCACCGAGCTGCTTTCAACGGCCCTGCGCTACATGGGTTACGACGTCGCGACCGCCGCGACCGGCAATGCAGCGCTGGAATCGGCATCCAAGACGCCGCCCGATGTCGTGGTGCTCGACGTGATGCTGCCTGACATCGACGGCTTCGAGGTCTGCCGCCGGCTGCGGGCGGACGGCGACTTCGTGCCGGTGATCTTCCTCACGGCGCGCGACGCCGAGGAAGATCGCGTCACCGGTTTCATCCGTGGCGGCGATGACTACGTGACCAAGCCCTTCTCACTCGAAGAGCTGACGCTGCGGATTTCGGCGCTGCTGCGGCGAACAAAGACGTCGGCCGATACGGCCTCCGAACAGCGGCTGAAGTACCGCGACCTGGAGATGGACGAGGACCGCCACCAGGTGTGGCGAACCGGGGCTGAGGTTCGGCTGTCGCCGACGGAGTTCAGGCTGCTGCGCTACCTGTTGCTCAACGCTGAGCGCGTCCTGTCCAAGCAGCAGATCCTCGATCACGTCTGGCAGTACGACTTCAACGGCGATGACAACGTCGTCGAGACGTACGTGTCGTACCTGCGGCGCAAGCTCGATACCGGCAACGAGCCGCTCATCAGGACGGTGCGCGGGTTCGGTTACACGTTGCGCGCCGAAGCGGGCTAGTTGCCGGAACCGCCGCAACAGCAGAGATCGTTGCGATGACCCTCCGCGCGCGACTCGTTATCACCATGGCCGCGCTGCTCGCGCTGGCGTTGATCGTTTCCGGCGCGGCCGTCGTTGGCCTGACGCGCGCCAGCCTGCTGGCCGACCTCGACCACGATCTGCTCACCGCGCGTCCGTCGGACGTATCAACCGGCGGCCCGGCGCAGCCCGATGCCACCGGCCGGCGCTTCGCGCTGCTCCTCTACGACGGCGACGGCGACCAGGTCCAGGCGCTGCCCTCGGGCTTCAGCTCATCGCCTGACGCGCTGCCCCACGTCGTGCTCGACGGCGAGGGGGCGCTGCCAATTGGCGACGTCGTCGACCGACCTGCAACAGACGGCTCGCTGCACTACCGCGTGCTCGCCGTTCATGCCCAGATCGGCGCGCCGCCCCAGCCGGTGACGCTCGTTCTCGCCGCGCCCATGCGTGCGCTGGAGGGCACGATCGGTGGGCTCGTGCGCACCCTGGCGCTGGTCGGCATGGCCGTCCTGGGCCTGCTCATCGTCATCGGCTGGCTGCTCATTCGACGCAACCTGCGACCGCTCGAGCGAATGACCGCGACCGCCGAGGGCATCTCCGCCGGCGACCTGTCACAGCGCGTCGGTATGCCTGACGACGGGTCCGAGGTAGGCAAGCTGGGCCACGCCTTCGACGGCATGCTCGACCAGATCGAGACATCGTTCGCGAGCCAGCACCAGGCGCTGCGCGCCAAGGAGGCGAGCGAGCAGATGCTGCGCCAGTTCGTCGCCGACGCGTCGCACGAGCTGCGCACGCCACTCACCACGGTGCGCGGCTACGCCGACCTGCATCGCGCGGGCGGGCTCGAACACCCGGCCGATGTTGCGCAGGCGATGGACCGCATTGGCAGCGAGAGCCGCAGGATGGGTGCGCTGGTCGACGACCTGCTGTTGCTGGCGCGGCTCGACCAGGGCCGGCCGCTGCGCGAGGACCAGGTTGCGCTGAGCGGGTTAGTCGATGACGCCGTCCGCGACATTCGCGCAGTTGAGCCGGGGCGGCCGGTCAGCGCTGATCTGGTGCCCGACCTCACCGTCACCGGCGACGAGGACCGGCTGCGCCAGCTCGTGGGCAACCTCTTGGCGAACGTGCGGGTGCACACGCCGGCCGACTCACCCGTGGAGGTCAGCCTGGTCCAGGTGGGCGAGCAAGCGATCCTGCACGTCGCCGACCACGGGCCGGGCATCGATCCGGCGCACGCTCAGCACGTCTTCGATCGCTTCTATCGTGCCGACACGGGCCGCACGCGCGACCGCGGCGGGTCAGGCCTGGGTCTGGCCATCGCCGCGTCGATCGCCGCCGCCCACGGCGGTTCGCTCGAGCACTCCGCGACGCCCGGCGGCGGCGCGACGTTCACGCTGACCCTGCCGCGCGTCTGATTGGTTCGCGGCTAGCGTCGCGAAATGGAAATGGCATTGCCAACGACCGCTCTTCGGCGCGGCTAAGGGCCGCTCCCAGGGCTGGCGCGGTTGCGGCCCACGCTCACGGGGAGGCTGAAGGATCAGTTGAAAATCTCATTGCCGATTTGGCGCCGGAACTGACTCCGCCGGCCCAGCCGGGCCTCATCGGCCGGTGAAAGTATCCTTCGGCTCGATGACTGACATCGAGTACGACACCAATCCAGAGGCGCTCGCCCAGCGCTTCCCCAAGGACTTCACGTGGGGCTTCGCCGCGTCCGCGTACCAAATCGAGGGAGCGGCGCGCGAAGACGGCCGCGGCCCGTCAATCTGGGACACGTTCAGCCACACGCCAGGCAAGACCGCCAATGGCGACAACGGCGATGTCGCGTGCGACCACTACCACCGCTATCGCGACGACGTGCGGCTTATGGCTCAGCTGGGCGCGCAGGCATATCGCTTCAGCATCTCGTGGCCGCGCGTCATGCCTGAAGGCCGCGGCGCCATCAATCAGCGCGGGCTCGATTTCTACCGTCGCCTGGTGGACGAGCTGTCCGCTGCGGGGGTCGAGCCCACGGCCAACCTCTTTCACTGGGATCTGCCGCAGGCGCTCCAGGACCGCGGCGGCTTCGCCAACCCCGAGATAGTTGGCCGCTTCGCCGACTTCGCGCATCTCATGGCCACCCGGCTGGGCGACACGGTCACCGACTGGATGACCTTCAACGAGCCGGCGGTGTATGCATTCCTGGGCCACGCCGATGGCATCCACGCACCGGGCCTGACCCATTGGCCGACCGCGATCAAGGTGGCCGACAACGAGCTCCGAGCCCACGCCGCGGCGGTCGATGCGATCAAGAGCGAGGTGCCGGCAGCGCGCATTGGCGTCGCCGTCGACATCAACCACTTTGCGCCGGCGACCGATTCGGACCGCGACGTGCATGCCGCGGCGGCGTACCGCGCGACGCGCGACACATGGTTCCTCGATCCATTCTTCGGCCGCGGCTACCCGGCGCTGGGCGTCGAACAGCATCGTGCCGCGGGTCATCTCGAGGGCATCGAGCTGAGCGATCCGCCGCACGGCCGGCTCGATTACCTGGGCGTCAACTACTACCGCCAGGAGACCGTCCACGCGAAGTCCGACGCGCCGTTCGACTGGGAAGTGCTGCCGCGCAGCGGCGTCGAGCTGACCGAGATGGAGTGGGAGGTCGTGCCCCAGGGACTGACGCTGGGCCTCGAATGGTTGCAGCGCGAGTACGCGCCAGCGGAGGTCGTCATCACTGAAAACGGCGCCGCGTACCCCGACACGCGCGTCGCCGGCGGCGAGGTCCAGGACGACGACCGCGTCGCGTACCTCGCGCGCCACATCGGCGCCGCGGCTGACGCCATCGCCGCCGGCGTCAACCTGCGCGGCTACTTCGTCTGGTCGCTCATGGACAACTTCGAGTGGAGCCTGGGCTACGGCAAGCGTTTCGGCGTGATCCACGTCGACTTCGAGGATCAGCGCCGGACGCCCAAGCGCAGTGCGCGCTGGTATCAGCGCCTGATCGCCGCCAGCAGGCGCTGATCGCCAAAAGCAACGAAAAAGCCGGAGGGCCCGGGTGAGGAGACCCTCCGGCTGACTGGGAAGTATTCGAGTTAGCTGCTGGGGCTTGGGCTTGCGCC
>JARXKQ010000194.1 GCA_030271555.1 Chloroflexota bacterium
AGCGCATCCACATCAGCGCGCCAACCAAGGAAGAGGCGCTGCGCATCCTGGGCGACGTCATCCGCGATAAGGCGATGGCGACCCGGCGCGGCCCGACTCACCGCCTGACCGAGGTCAAGCTGGGCACCTGGGACGACGAGGTGACCAAGGACGGCGTCAAGATCAAGGCCGGCACGCCCATCTCGTGGACGCCACAGGAGGTCGAATCGGGCGAGATGGACGTCATCGGCCCGGATGGCTCCGTCCGCAAAGTGATGTGGGTCGATGCCGCCCAGGACCCGGGGTGGTGCAAGCTCGACTGGGTCGTCGCCGACCCCTTGCGCGGGCAGCTGGCTAACGCGAGCAACGTGCTCGATCCCACCTGGGAAGCGCCTGACGGCAAGATCGTGCCGCTCGACGGCTTCCTCGACCCGTACTTCCAGGAGGTCTACCTCGACACCGACGCGCGGCCCGTGTTCGACAAGATCGTCAAGAACCTGAGTGCCGACGCGGTTGACGAGTACGTCACGCAGCTCCGCCACGAGGTCTGGAAGTACAGCGTCAAGGAGGAGAGCTGGGGCAAGGTGGCGCGCCGCCTGTACAACATCTTCCGCCTCACGAGCCGCTACGCGCAGGCGGCCTACATACGCGAGCTGTTCGATGAGCCGACCACCGCGCTGTACCAGGTCGCGGCGCTAATCCGCACGCTTGATGAGGCGGCCGAGGATGGCTCACCGTTCGACCGGGAGATCATGGTCGAGCAGACTGACAAGCTGATCATGTCGGCCATTTCAGCGCTCGACGGCCCGGCTGAGGCGGAGGTAGTAGCGCAGCTACTGCGCTTCCGCGACGAGCTGTCGGGGCGCAGCAAGAGCGATCGCAGCGTCGAGGTCAAGGCGCTCCACGCCGAGACGATGGACACGGTCAACGACTACTTCAAGCGGCGCCTGTACGCGGTTGCCGAGATCGGCGCGTACCTCGACCAGGTCGCGGCAGAGGGCGGCGCGCACTGACTCTTCGCGCGCGTCCATTCCTGGCGGCACTTCTCGCACTTTCATCCGCTCTAGGCGCGCCGGCATCGCCGGCCGCGGCGGCGTCGCTGCCGAGCGGCCACTTCACGTGGACCGGCAGCGTGGCGGCCAACTTCGCCGTGCCCGCCGACCTGCGCAAGTCCGGCTCGCGCCACGACGCGAAGTTCAATCTCGACTTCGTTAGCTACCAGCAGTACGCCGCGCCGCTTGGAACATTGGTCGATGGCGGGCAGGTCACCGTCGTCAGTCGCGACGGCAAGCAGCTGCTCGTGGGTGGCGCGTACTACCCGGGCCTGCGCTCGACAAGTGCGCCCGCACTCTCCGTCGCAGCGGCGCTCAACATCGCGGCTCAGGTCCGCGGTGGACTCTTGGATCTACCTGACGCCATCCGCGGGTTCGCGACGCGTCGCACGGACCTGCGTCTCGACCCGCTGACCGGCCGTCCGTTCTACCGAGTCGCGACTGCGGCGCCAGGCAACAACGGCTACCAGGAGATCGACGCACAGAGCGGCGAGCTGCTTGCCGCGTGGGGCGGCGTCGACCAGATCAACCGAGGCCAGGGGGTCGGCGTCAAGGGTGACACCAAGACCCTTACCACGAGCCCGTTCAACGTCGTTGGCGACCTGACCTCCGGCACGAGCCCCTACCAGCTCCAAAGCGCCGACGGGAACTTCATCACGTACAACGCCAACGGCGGCAATTCCATCCCCGGAACCCTCATGACCGACAGCAGCTTTGGCAACGACAACATCTGGCAGGCCGCCACGCAATCAGCCGGCGTCGACGCCCAGTATTACGCCGCTCTGACGGTCCAGTTCTACAGCCAGGCATTGGGCTACGACTGGCTCAACTGTCCATCCGTGATCGGCTGGCCGGACAAAGTGCGCAGCGTCGTCCACTACGACCTGACACCGGGCGGCCTTCCCTATGACAATGCCTTCTGGGACGAGCAGCACTACTACATGGTCTACGGCGACGGCAGCACCGCCGATCGGCCGCTGTCTGCCGGCCAGGACGTGGTCTCGCACGAGCTTTCGCACGCCGTGACCCAATGCACGGGCAACCTCGAGTACCGAAGCGAGTCAGGCGCTCTGAACGAGTCCTTCTCGGACATCATGGCCACCGCCGCTGAGTTCGTCATGGAGGAGCCCCTCAACTCCAACTGCCGGTTGCGGCCCGGCCAGACCGAGTGCGGCGACTGGCTCATCGGCGAGGACCTGGCGAGGACCGCGTCAGGCGCCGCGATCCGCGACCTGGCGGATCCGGAGGCTGAGGGCCAGCCCAGCCACTACACCGATCGGTCCTTCCAGAGCACACCCCCCAATGAGTGTTTCAGCGGCAGCGACTACTGCGATGTTCACCACAACAGCGGCATCCCCAACCACGCCTTCTACCTGCTGGCCCACGGCGGCCGCAATGCCCGCTGTTCGGGTCCGACTGACCCCAAGGCCAACTGCGATGTCATGGTGCCGCCCACCAGCCTCGATCACGCCACTCAAATCTGGTTCGCTGGCCTCACGATCCTCACGAACGACGCGACGATGTGCGACGCACGCAATTCGACCATCGCTCAGGCGGCCCTTCTATACCCGGGCTCCGTGACCGATATCGCCGCCACCATCCTGGCCTGGCAGGCCGTCGGGTTGGGCAACAACTGCGATTCCTCGACCGATTTCAAGGTCAGCCTGTCCGACCCGACCGTTGCGCTTGCACCGGGCAGCTCCGGCTCCACCCACCTCAATCTGGTCCGCGGCTCTGGCCTCGGTGGCGACAGTGGCACGATCACCTACAACGTCGACAAGGTCGGCCCGGCGACAGTAACCGCCACGCCACCCTCCAACGCAGGCGGCAACTCTGACGGCACGCAGATCGATGTCACTGCTGACGACCCCGCTACCGACGGCGTGTATCCGATCTTGGTCACCTCAACCGGTACCCCTAACGTGCACTACGCGGCGGCGGCCATGGTGATTGACGCCGAGCCTCCCAGCGCCGCGGTCACGGGCGTGGGGTTCGTCGCTATGAGCACAGTGACGACGGGCGGCTCGATCCCGCTGAACGTCACCTGGACCGCGACTGATGGCCAAAGTGGGATTGCGTCGGCAGAGCTCGACCACAGCCCCAACGGATCTGGCTGGGTGAACATCGGGTCGAGCAGCCCAACGCAATACCCAACTACGGCCGGCCCGCACCAGTTCCAGGTTCTGGCCACCGATGGGGTCGGCAATGACGCGACGTCGGCCGCGTTCATCCGGACGCTGACCGAGTACCAGGAGACGGCCCCGACCTACACCGGCACGTGGCTCGTGTCGACGGCGGCCACGCCGTGGGGCACGACCAGATACAGCACGCGGCGCCGTGCGACGGCGACGCTGACCTTTACCGGCACGAGCGTTGTATGGATCGCCCAGCGTGGTTTCAAGCGCGGCGTCGCGAACGTGTTCGTCGACGGCATCAAGACGCACGTCGATCTCTATTCCGCGACGACAAGGGTCTCGCCGTGCCGCCCCGGCCCAAGAAATCGTAACCTCCAAGTTTGTCGCTAATGGGGTTTGAGGTACAATAACGGTAGATGGTCGGTAGACGCCGCCCCGCCCGTCTAACGATGGGTGGGGCGGCGTGCGTTTGGTAACCCGTCTCGCGTCACGCATCACAGGGGGATTGTCATGGGGCCAATGACCGCGAAAAACATCATCGACGTACACGGCCGCCCACGCGGGCGGGTGGTT
>JARXKQ010000195.1 GCA_030271555.1 Chloroflexota bacterium
CGAACACGTACGGGTAGCCGACGTACTTCATCGCCAGGTCAACGACGGCCTGCTGAGGCTCGGACGCCGCGGCGACTGGAGGTTGCGACACTGCGGGTGCCATAAGTACCGCTGCGAAGCTGAGCGCCGCGACGGCACGGATCGGTTTGGCAGGTGCGCGACGGACGCCCTCGCCGGCATAGGTCGAGCCGATTACAGAGATACCAAGCAACCTCGTTAGCGCCGGTCGGAGAGCCGGCGCGAGCCGGGTCGTGAACGCGGCGGCGTAGACCAACGCGAAGATGGGCACGGCAAGCAGGTACGCGAGGAGCTTGGGCGCGTGACGGTGCGACATCCCGAGGTTACCTCCCTAGTGCACTCGAGACCGGCCAGGCACGCTGACGGTCTACTGCCAAGCCCGGTTCCCCGGCCGGGGGCGCGGTCACCACGTTTCGCTCAACGGGTGATCCGTGGGTGCAGGTAGACCTTGAGCGGCAGGCCGATGCCGCCCACCCGGTGCATGCGTACGCCCAGCCGCGGGTTCAGAGCGCTGATCGCGAGACCGTCGCCGATGTAGATGGCGATGTGCGGCACCCTGCCCGGGGCACCTCCACCGTAGGCGATGAGGTCGCCGGGGAGGGGCTCGCTCCGGGTCGCCAGGCCGCGCTTACGGAACCAGTTGTAGTACGTCGTCGCGCCCTTGCGGCTGCCACCTATGCGGTCAAGCAGCCCTGCCATTTGATAAACGCGATAGACGAAACCAGAGCAATCGAAGTACTTGTGGCCCTCCGTACCCATCTGGAACCCGGCACCTATGTGCGCCTTGGCGATGCGAACGATCAGTTCCGCCTGGCTAACTCCCTCCGAGGCAGTGCTGGCCATGGGTGCGTGGCCCTGAGCGGCGGCAGGCACCTGGAGGCCGACGACCGTCAGCGCCAGGGCGA
This sequence comes from Chloroflexota bacterium, assembly GCA_030271555.1. Classification (GTDB taxonomy): domain Bacteria; phylum Chloroflexota; class Limnocylindria; order Limnocylindrales; family CSP1-4; genus JALYGJ01. Next base: position 924 of record JARXKQ010000195.1, read on the forward strand.
GGATGATGATCCCCAACAAGACGCGCTGGATCTGACCGACGCGCCCCACGGGAGCTTGACTGGCGCTTGATGCGCCCTGCACGGCGTGTGTCAATGCTGCGACTCCTCCGATCGCACCGCACGGCAGCATGCGATCGCTGTTGGCCACCTGGTTACCGGGTGGCGGGCTGTTCTAGGTGCGCCTTCAAGCCCGAACGCCTGGGGACGTGGGGACGGCTGGCCCGACCCGCCGACAATCACGAGGAAACATGAGGTGGCACTGAGTTCGGGGTGAGATTTGGGGGGCGAGCCGCCACGGCCGTGGCGCGGACCGGTCGCGGTCGCCAGCGATCTTCACGTGCGCACGCTTGGCGCGGCTCGTGCCGGACCGCGCAGGCCGTCTGGCGTTGGCCGTCGATCGCGGCGTCGTTACGAACGCCTGTTCTATCCGTCGTTGCGCGCGGTCTTGCGCCGTTCGGCTCGCGCCTCGGTGTAGTCCTTCAGCCGCTTCTCGACGCCCTGCTCGGTCGGGAAGTAGTAACGCCGGCCCATTTCCCCGAGTTTGTCAGGCAGGTATTGCTGGCCCACATCGTGGCCTTCGTAGTCGTGCGGATACAGGTAACCCTTGCCCGTGCCGAAGTCACGCCGTTCGCGCCACGTGGCCGAGCGCAGGTGGCTTGGCACCGGCAATGAGCCGAACCGCTGAACGTCCTCCTGGGCGGCGTGCCAAGCCATCGTGACCGCATTCGACTTCGGTGACGCAGCTATCAGAGCGGTCGCCTGGGCTGGTGCCTATCTGGGCGCCAAGCTGCTGGAGTCGCCAAAGTAAAGCCTTTCGACGTTCACCGGTGGGCGGTCGCAGCGACGGCGATCAACTGATCAGGGTCGAAATCGTCCGAGTTGGCGATTATTGCCACTCCATCGTCTTCGAACATCCACGCGAGAATCAGCTCGCCATTACTATGCGTGAGCCACATAGTCGCTGGGGTGCCCGCAACCTCGACGGACTGAGCGACCGCTCCCTCAATGGTGGTGGGTGCCCCGAAGGACTGGCATATCTGGATGGAGTGCGTGGACGTCGGTTGAACGAACCTGCGGCACCATTGCGGTGCGATTGGCGTTGGCGCATCACCTTCGCCAGCGGCTGACCAGACGTCTGGTAGGTCAAACTCGAGGATGCCCATCGGCCTCCGCAAAAGGTGCACGTCGCCGCCGAGATCTCGCACGACATCCCCTTCATAAGGTTCTGGCAATGTGACCGTGAGCTCGCGCTCGAAGCCAACGTCAGCGCAAATCTGCCCGGGTCGGAGAGTGGCTTGTTCCGAGTGCTTGGTTGGCGTGATGGACACGACCAAGTCACCCAGAACGACCCAGGTGAGCGCGCCGTAGTCAGCCGAGCAGGCATCTTGCGGTTCGTATGGCGCGGCCCCAGTGAACGACATCTCCAATTCGATCTTGGACGCAGCCAGCGACATGTCGCCAACGACCACATGCACGTCCGGAATGGGCGGAAAGGTCGTTATGGGTGGCGGGATCGACGACGAGAAGGAGGCGGTCGGTGAGGCCTCTGGCGATGGCGAGACGCTCATCGCGCCGCACGCCACCGCCAGGATCGTTGCGATGAATCCCAAGCTAGCCGACGCGACTCGAGACCTCGGGCCAGAACCCCCGTGCATGAACGCGGTCCCCGCTACTCAACAGGCATCCGTGAGGCCCTGAGCGTCGCGCAGGTGGATGGCGATCCACACCTCGGCGCTATACCGCCGACCGAGCTCGACAAACGTGACCCACTTGGGGCGCATGAGATCGAGCAGGGCATTGAGGTGGTCATGAAACTCGTCCGATTCGCTGAGGCCGCTCTCGAGAAACCATGCGCCGTGGTCGTGGCGCCGATTGTTGATCAGCTCGCCTTTCCGCGGTCCGTTGTGCCAGCGCTTTTCTTCACCCCGCCGAAACGTGAGGCTTGGCGTGAGTCCGGTTAGCCGCGAGATCTCGTCCGGGTCCAGGTCGCGCCCGCGCAGGACATAGCTCGCGTGTCGGTCATCATTGGGATGGCCGCCGCTGGATTCACGTAGCTTTGCTCTGTCCATGAGCCAACTGTGAGCGAGCTACGACCGTGGGTCAACGGCCATCGCTACTAGAAAGGCGTCTCGTCGGCTATGCGCGGCGTAGGTAGCTGACTTCTCAGATCTGCTAGTCATTACAGGCGCCCGATGCGACGTGACCTATCTATCTGAGCTCTTCGCGTCCCGCTTCTCGGTCTCGGCGATGCGCTTGCGGCTCTCGGTGTGGCTCGTCATAGCGCTGCCAAAGGCACCCATCGTGTCCACCCTCGGACGGCGCTTTGGCTTAGCTCCCTGCTCCCGTTCGGTCCGCAGCTTGTCCATGCGCGCCGCGATGCGCGCCTCGTAGCCCTGGTCGCCGGGCTCGTAGTAACGACGCCCGACCAGGCGATCGGGCAGGTATTGCTGGGGAAAGTCGTCGCCCTCGAACTCGTGCGGGTTCTGATAGCCCTGTCCCGTGCCGAAATCACGCTTCTCGCGCCAGGTCGCGCTGCGGAGATGGGAGGGCACAGGCAGCGAGCCGTATTTGAGGACGTCGGCCATTGCCGCAGCGTAAGCCCGGCCGATCGAATCCGACTTCGGTGACGCAGCTATTAGAGCGGTCGCCTGGGCGAGCGCGTACTGGGCTTCGGGCAGACCGACCCAATCGACTGCGAAGGCAGCCGAGGTAGCTACCTGGAGCGCGTGCGGGTCGGCATTACCCACGTCCTCGGAGGCCGAAATGATCAGCCGGCGAACGATGAAGCGCGGGTCCTCCCCCGCCGCGAC
>JARXKQ010000196.1 GCA_030271555.1 Chloroflexota bacterium
CTCGCGAATGAGCGCCATGTCGCCAAACACGTCGGTGTCGCCCGCGAAGTAGACGCACTTGCCGTCCTCGAGCCGCAGCACAAAGCCGACCGGCTCGCCCAGGTAGAGCGGACCTTCGGCCGTCTTGCTCCAGCCGGTCATCGGCTCGCCCGAGGCCAGCCAGTCGCCGGCGGAGTGGTCGGCGTGAGTCATCGTCACGGCGAGACCGCGTGTCGCGACGGTGCCGCCCTTGTTCATGCCGATGATCTCGACGCCAGCGTCGCCGAGTTGAGTTTCAAGCCATAGCGAGAGCTCATGAATACAAGGCCACGCTGGCTGGGTGCGCCGCGCGATATTCAGCGCATCAGCCCGTGTCACCTGCCGCGGCGCCGAGCCGATGTGGTCGAAGTGGCCGTGCGACACGAGCATGACGTCGCACTGCGCGAGGTCGGCCGCGGCACGGGGCGAGGTGGGATTGCCCAACCACGGGTCGAACAGCACGACCTTGTCCCCCGGCGTGCGCAGCTCGACGGCTGAGTGGCCGAACCAGGTGAAGCGCGCTCCGCTCATGACATCAAGCCTCCTCGTGCCCTCGGCCTATGCTCAACCGCGATGTCCCCATTCTGGCGCGGCGCGTTCCGCATGCAATACCGGCTGCTCGCCTGGTTCGATCCGCTGATCCGCGCCGTGTGGCGCCGCTTCGGGATAGGCAACATCCTCGAGCTGCGCGTCGCCGGCCGCGATGGCAAGGGCGAGCGGTCGCGGCTTGTTGGGCTGCTGCTTGCAAATGACGCCCTGTACCTGGGTCATCCCAGCGGTGACGTGGGCTGGACACGCGACCTGCAAGCCGCCGGTGTTGGAGTGTTGCGCTACCCCAACGGTGTGGAGTGGCAAGTCTCGGCCGCGCGCCTGCCCGTAGGCGATGAACGCGAACAGGCCATTCGCGCCACGGGCCAGCACCCGTTTCCGGGCAACCTCGTCTACCGCCTGGGCCGCCGCCACGTTCGCGCGATGGGTGTGTTCTTCCGCCTCGAGCCAGCCGCGTAACATCCTCGCAACGTCACTGTCATAGGAGGTTGAGGTGGATTTCCTGCCGGCGATTTTTCTCGTTCTGTTGATCGTTTGTGTCATCGGCGTCGTCCTCGTAACGATGGTGCCGTCGCAGCGCGCGCACCAGCTCGAGTTGCAGAGCCGCCGCTTTGGCACGGACGCGAAGACGACTGACATCAAGGTCCAATATCCGTTCCGACGCACGCTGATCGCCGGCGTGTTCGCCTTCTTCGCGCTGTGGATTCTGTCGCTCGGCGTGATCATCGTGCCCGCCGGCTTCGTGGGCGTGGTCCGCTTCCTGGGCCAGGTCCAGCCCAACGTGCTGTACCCGGGCGCAACCTGGGTCATCCCGTTCGTGAACAACGTCGAGGAGGTCGACACCCGCGTCCAGCCGCACAACTTCCAGCAGTTGACGGCGGCGACGGCGGAGAACCTCCAGGTCACTGTGACCGGGACGATGAACTACCACCTCGATGCCGCTTTCGCGGGCCAGCTCATTCAGAACGTCGGCACCGACTTCGCGAGCAAGATCATCGATCCGGCCTTCAGTGACTACATCAAGCAGGTCACCCCGGCCTACTCGGCCGACAGCAACAGCCCCAACTTCATCCTAAATAAGCGCGATGAGATCAGGCAGCTGACCAAGGACCAGCTCAACATCAACCTCGCCCGGTACCACATCATCGTGGACGACATCTACCTCGTCGACATCGGTTATCCGGACGAATACAACGCCGCGATCACCTCCAAGCAGGTCGAGCAGCAGAACGTCCAGCGCGAGGAGCAGATCCTGGAGCAGAAGCGCATCCAGGCCCAGCAGGTCGTCGTCACCGCTCAGGGCGCGGCCGACGCGCTGCGCGCGACGGCCGCCGGCCAGGCCGACGCCAACGCATCGATCAACGGGTCGCTGACCGATGAGCTGATTCGCTGGCAGGCGATCCAGAAGCTGAACCCGAACGTCCAGATCATGCTGCTGCCGGAAGGCAACAGCTTCATCCTGCCGCTGCCCTCACTCCAGCCGGTGACGCCGACTCCGGCGCCGTGACGAGCGCCGGCGATTCCGGCGAATGAAGCTCCTGACACGCGTCGTCGGGCCGATCGCGACCAACCTCTACGTGCTGGGTGACGAGCCCAGCGGCGAGGCAATCGCAATCGACACGGCGACGCCGTGCGTCGAGTGGCTCTCGGCAACGCTGGCGGAGCGCGGCTGGCGACTGAAGCTCATCGTCAGCACGCACCGCCACTGGGATCACATCGGCGACAACGCGGCGGCCAGCGCGGCCACCGGCGCGCAAATTGCCGTGCACACCGCCGATCGCCACGGGCTGGAACATCCCAGCGGACACATGGCGCCTTTTCCCATCCCGCCCAGCGTGCCCGCGATCGACCTCGCGGAGGGATCGCAAATCCGCTTTGGCGAGATCACCCTCGACGTGCTGCACACGCCCGGCCACACCGAAGGCTCGGTCTGCCTGCTGGCCGCCACTGAGGGACTGCTGCTGACCGGCGACACGCTGTTCGCCGGCAGCTGGGGTCGAACCGACCTAGCCGGTGGGTCGGAGGATCAAATGGTCGATTCGCTCAGCCGACTTTCCGGCCTGAACGATGACGTCGCGGTGCTGCCCGGCCACGGCCGTCAGACGACTCTCGTCGACGAGCGACCGTGGCTGGAGCAGGTGAAGCAGACGCGGCTGCTTCCGTTCTAGAACGGCTTGCGCCACGCGGTGGAGCGCTCCGCGATGGCGAAGCCGACGCTTTCGTAGACCCGCACCGCACCCGTCGGGTTGGTGGCGTCGACGCCCAGGATCCCGGTGTCGTAGCCGCGCTCCTTAAGGAGCTTGAGCGACGCAGTGACGGCCGCGTGCGCCACGCCCCGCCGGCGGTACTCGCGGGTGGTGAAGACGCTGTGCAGCCAACCGCGGTTGACGCCCAGCTTCTCGTTCTCTTCCTTGGCGACAGCATTGATCGACGCCCCAGCGACCTTCTCACCGTCGAATAGCAGGACCCAGAGGCTCGTGTCGAAGTCAGGCTGAGCGATCCAGCGCTGGTACGACTCCTCGGAGTCCTCGAAGCCGCCCCAGTGGTCCTTGAAGGCCTCAACGTCGGCCTGCCAGATCTTGCGGTACTCGTCGGGCCGGACTGGTCGGATCTCCAGCCCGTCCGGGACCACAACGTCGGGGATCGGCTCGCTCAAGGGACGCGTCATCTCGTAGAAATCGCGCACCTTTTCGAAGCCGTTCTCCGCCAGCACATTCGTGGCTCCGGCCTGGCGGTCGGAGTTCCAGCTCCCGAAAACGCGCGCCAGCTTGGTGTCGTGCGTCTGCGCGAGCTCGCGCTGCTTCTGCTGGTTGTGGCGAACAAGTGCGGTGCCAATGCCATTGTTGCGCCACTCGGGCACCACCGCGCCGCCCATCCGGTACTCGCGGTAGAGCGGCTCGAGCGTGGTGTCGACCCAGGAACGATCGCTCTGGGCGACGGGCACGCCGTCCATCTCGGCGATCGTGACGTCCCGCGTCGGGTCGAAGTTCTCGCTTGGATTCGAGTACCAGGCGCCCACGTGGCCGGCGTCCGCGCGGAACGGCACGCCGTCTGCCTCGAACTCGCGGTTGATGACGTCGACGATGACCGGAATGTCGGCCACGCCGGCGTAGGGGCGCAGGGTCAGCCCAGGCGGAGC
>JARXKQ010000197.1:0-2408 GCA_030271555.1 Chloroflexota bacterium
CCTCTTCGAGCGCCGTCGCGGCGGTGAACATCTTCATGACCGAACCCGGTTCGTAGACCTGGCTGAAGACCGGGTCGGTGAACAGCTCGGGCGATTGTTCGGCGACGTTGGCGTAGTCGTTGGCGTCGTAGCCCGGGACGGACGCCCACGCCAGCACCGCGCCGGTGTATGGATCCAGGACGACGCCGGTCACCCGGGCCGCACCGTCGGCGACCCACGCGGCATAGAGCTCCTTCTCGAGTTTCAGCTGCAGGCTGGCGTCGATCGTCAGCTGCACGCTGCCGCCTTCGGTAGCCGTCGTGGTAGCACCCGTCGTAGAAGCCGTTGCGCCCGACTGGCCCGTCAAGATCCCCTGGCTGGCCTGCTCGATGCCGTACCTGCCCTGGCCATCCTGGGTGACGAAACCCAGCAGCTGGCTGGCCAGCGTCGTGTTGGGTGATCCGCCGGCATTGGGATAGAAGCGCACCGGATGCGGCTCGAGGTCGAGCTCGGCCAGTGATTCGTCGGCCAATCCGGCGCGGACCTGGTCGCTCTGGCTCTCGGTCAGCTCGCGCGCGACCACGACGTACGGCCGGTCCTTGGTGAAGCGTGACGCGAGGTCAGCGGCCTGCTGGTCGGTCAGCCCGAGGATCTGGGCCAGCTTCGCCGGCACCGCGACGCGCTGGTCGTCGTTCATCAGGTCGGGGTACGCGGCGAGCATGTCGCGATAGGCGGTGGTGGCCAGGACCGCGCCACTGCGATCGAGGATCTGGCCGCGCTCGATGACCTGCTCATCCTGCGGGGCAAGCACCTGCGCAGCGGCGATGCCGCGCAGCATGTCCTCCTGGCCGATCTGCCAGTAGGCAAGCCGCAGCCCAAGCAACGAGGCAATGATCGCGAACGTGCCCAGCAGCGCGACCAGCCGGAGCCGGCTGTCAGTACGACCGAGCATCGTTCATCGCGCGATCAGGCGGGTCCCGACGGGCAGCTGGTCGAGGCCCAGGTCCTGGGCATGCTCGATCACGGTGGACTCCGCGCCCCACCGAAGGACGCTCGTCTCGATTGTCTGAATCTGGCGGTGCAAATCGTCGCGTTGCACCTGGAGCTGATTGATCTGGTACTCGGTCGCGGCCAGTTGCACGGTCTGGGCGAGGTACGTCAGGCCCAGCAGGAACGCGACGAGGATCACGGCGAGGATGGCGCCGACTGTGTTGACCCGGCGACCGGTGCGCTGCGGACGGGACACGGTGCGACGGGCCGTGCGCGGGCGCGAGCCCGGCGCCCATGGCCGCGCGCCGGCGCTGTATGAGGCCGCGCTCATCGTGCCCAGCCCTCGAAACCGTCACCGGAGAACGCGTCGTCGTGACGGCGCGAGTCATCGATCGCCTCCGGCGACACCCAGCCCTCGTCGCGCGACAGATCTTCACCGGGCGTGCCCGTTGGTCGGCGTTCGCGCACCTCGTGCTGACGCTTGCCGTAGTTGCGGCGGCGATTGGTACGGTTGCGCCGGCTCATGCGGCCAACTTCCGGGCGGCGCGGAGGAGGGCGCTGCGCGAGCGCGGGTTGCGCGCCACTTCGGCGTCACTGGGCCGGCGCGGTTGTGGGCCGACAAGAGCAAGCCGCGGTTGACGGCCGCACACGCATATCGGCGCCTCCGGCGGGCAGATGCAACCGCGCCGCTCAGCGGCGATGAAGCGCTTGACGATGCGGTCCTCGAGCGAGTGGTAGGAGATCACCGCGAGGCGGCCGTTCTCGCGCAGGATCTGGACGGCCGCGGCCAGCGCCACGGGGAGCGTCTCGAGCTCCCGGTTGACCGCGATGCGCAATGCCTGGAAGACGCGCGTCGCGGGGTGGACTCGCCGCCGCCCCCGAGGAGGGGCTGGAGCGGCGGCGGCCACGACATCTGCGAGCTGCTGTCCGGTAGTTATTGGTTCGCGCCCGCGCCGCGCGACGATGGCGCGCGCGATACGGCGTGCCTGCGGCTCCTCGCCCAGGCGTTTGAACAGGTCGGTCAGGGCGTCCTCGTCGAGCTCGTTGATGAGCGTCGCGGCGGGCACGCCGCGCCCGGTGTCGAAGCGCATGTCGAGCGGCCCCGACGCGCGGAACGAGAAGGCGCGCGCGTCGTCGGCCAGCTGGTACGACGACAATCCCAAGTCGAACAGGATTCCGTCGGCTGGGTCGAAGCCGGCCTGGTCGGCCACTTCGGCCAACTCCTCGAAGTTCGCCTGGCGCAGTGTCAGCCGATTGCCGTACGACGCGAGGCGGTCGCGCGTCCGGGCGATCGCCGCCGCATCGGCATCCAAGCCGAGCAGCCGTCCGGAAGGTGAAGTGGCCTCCAGAATCGGCCGGGAGTGCCCACCGCCGCCAACGGTTGCGTCAATTTGGAAGCTGCCCGGAGCGGGTGCTAGAGACTCCAATACCTCTTGCAC
>JARXKQ010000197.1:2508-3696 GCA_030271555.1 Chloroflexota bacterium
CGTCAATTTGGAAGCTGCCCGGAGCGGGTGCTAGAGACTCCAATACCTCTTGCACCATCACGGGCAGGTGCCCTTCCGTCACGGCTTCCGTCAACGGCGGTCCCTGCTGATCCTGGAGGCTCATGTATTGGCGCCTAGATCCCGAGGCCGCCGATGCGCTCGGCGAACTCCTCGGAGCTCATCTCGGCGCTGATGCCGTCCCACCGCGCGGGCTCCCACAACTCAATGTGGTCCGCGGCGCCGACGACGACTGCATCCGACTGCAGGCCAGCGAACTTGCGCAGGCTGGCGGGCAGGACCAGTCGGCCCTGGCCGTCGAGCTCGACCTCGAAGGCGCCTGAAAAGAGAAAGCGGGTGAACGCACGCGCCCCGGCGTCGGCATAACGCTCGGCGCTCGCGGCGTCGGCCAGCTGCTGCCATTGCGTCTTGGGAAAGATCGCGACGCAGTTCTCGAGCCATCGGCAGACCGTTGCGCCGGCGGCCAGATCGGCCCGGAAGCGCGCGGGCACAGCTACCCGGCCCTTGCCGTCGATCGTGTGCCGGAACTCGCCGGTGAACACACCGCTACCTCTAGGTCGCTGGACAGGAGCGGGGTTGTCACCACCCGGGCGTGCGATTTCGTGCCAAAACGCGTGCCCGGGTGGGACTCTCTACGTGAATCTCCCCACTTTGACCCACTCTGGGCCACTTCGTGGGATCATAGTGCACGCAAAGGCCACGTCAAGCCCCAAAGCGACAATGCAACCCGCTCAGCGGGTCAACGGTCCGGCTGACCGCCAGGGATCGACCCCAGACACAGCTTCACGCGCCAACTGGCCCGCTCAGAGGGACAAACGTGGCCTGAGCGGCCGTCAGCGCGCACTGCGCGACCCACGGGCGGACGGATGACCCGCTCAGCGGGTTAGGAGCGTGCGGACCGATCAGGTGCCTGTCATCACCCCGAAGAGCCACAGCCCGAAGACAATGCCGCCGAACACGGCTACGACCACGAGCAGGATGAGCGCCTGTGGCGACGTTCCCCAGCCGTCACTCTGGCCAAACGTCATTGGTCGGACCCGCCGATGAGCGCCTTCTTGGCCGCGTCAAACTCTGCCTCGGTGAGCGCCCCCTGCTCGCGCAACGCCGCCAGCCGCTCGAGCTTCGACACCATGTCGTCCTGAGCGCCCCAGCCGCGCTCGTGGGCGTGCG
>JARXKQ010000198.1 GCA_030271555.1 Chloroflexota bacterium
CTCGCTCGTCAGGTCGCGCGGGCACCAGTTGATGAGCTGCTCGCCACGATACGCGAGCCCTTCGTCGTACAGACGCTTGAAGGCCACCCGCACCGCGTGGGCCGAGCCCTCGTCCATCGTGAAGCGCAGCCGGTTCCAGTCCACGGACGCGCCCAGGCGGCGGTGCTGATTGCCGATCTGCTCGCGCGTTTCATTGATAAACAGCCACATCCGCTCGAGGTAGCGCTCGCGGCCGAGAGAGCTCCGCGTCGCGCCGTCCTTGGCGATGATCTTGTCGAGCACCACCTGGGCGGAGATCGAGGCGTGGTCCACGCCGGGCACCCACAGCGTGGGGAAGCCCTGCATCCGGGCGCGACGGATCATCAGGTCCTCGACCGTCGTGGTCAGCGCATGGCCGGTGTGGAGCGACCCGGTGATGTTGGGCGGCGGCTGCGTGATCACGAACGGCGCCTTCGACCAATCCGCCCGGCTGCCTTTGCCTTCGGGCCGGAAGACGTCCGCATCCAGCCAACGTTGGTAGATCGCTGGCTCAACTTCACCGGGCTGGTAGGCCGGCGCCATATCGGTCTCTTTAGGCTTTGCGAGCGCCACTCTGACTCCAAAATGAAAACGCCCCGATCGTCCAGCGGACGAACGGGGTCGTGGTACCACCTGCTGGTTCGGTGCTGGCCGTACCGCGGTCATCCCGCGACCGGTTGTCCGGGCACCCTCTGACCGCGCTATCGGGCGGACCCGCGCTCCTCGCGGACGACGTTCGCGCCACCGTGCTTATCCGGCTCTCACCACTGCCGGACTCTCTGCTCAGGCCGGAGCGGCGCTACTCCTTCCGGTCACTCAGAACGAGCCGAGAGTCTACCAGCAGGGTTAGCATCCCCCGCATGTGTTTTGACGAGGACAGCCACCCACCGATACCTCCGATTGCAGGCGCTGCCGTGGACGGCAAGCGGATCACCCTCCGTACGGCCGACGGTACCGACTTTGCCGCCTTTGCCGCTCAACCAGCCCAGCCCAACGGCGGGGGCATGATCATCCTGCCCGACGTGCGCGGCCTGTTCACGTTCTACGAGGAGTTGGCGCTTCGCTTCGCCGAGGCAGGCATTGGCGCACTCGCGATCGACTACTTCGGGCGCACGGCGGGTACAGCCCCGCGCGAAGCAGGCTTCGACTACAACCCGCACCTCAGCCAGGTCATGTGGCAAGGGTTGCGCGCCGACATCGTCGCCGCGCGGCGTCTGATCGGCGGCTGGGCGGGCGTGCGCGGCGTGTTCAGCGTGGGCTTTTGCTTCGGCGGCCGGCTGTCGATGCTGCTCGCATCCGAAGACGAGCTGGCAATGGCCGGTGACATTGGGTTCTACGGCTGGCCCACCGGTGAGGCGCGCGGCGGCGTCCCGGCGCCCATCGACCGCGTATCGGCCAACGCGTCGCCCATCCTCGCGATCTTTGGTGGCGCGGACCAGGGCATCAACGCGCAGGTGGTCGAGTCGTATCGAGCCGCGCTCGCCGGTGCCGGTGCGCCGCACGAGGTGATCACTTACAAGGACGCGCCGCACTCATTCTTTGACCGCAAGGCGGATGAGTTCGCGGCCGACTCGGCGGATGCCTGGAAGCGCGCCCTGGACTTCGTCCGCGCCAACACGCCGGCGCCCTAGAGGTTGAAGGCGACTGCCAGCTCGCGATAGGCACCGACTGCCGGGTCGGTTGATTTCTCAGCCCTGATCTGCACGCAGACGTGATCGGCCCCGGCGGCGAGGTGATCGTTGACGCGGCGCACGATCGCGTCCACGTCGCCGATGGCGACGACCGCGTCAATCAGCTTGTCGCTCTCTGATTCGATGTCTGTGTCCGACCAGCCCAGGCGGCGCAGGTTGTTGGCGTAGTTGGGCAACAACAGGTAGTTGTGAGCAAAGCGGCGGGCGATATCGAGACCGGCGGATCGGTCGGTCGTCAAGACAGCCGTCACCTCCGTCGCCAGGCATGGCTCCGGACCGAGGTGCTGGCGCGCGATGGGGGTGTGTTCCACCGGGACGAAGTAGGGATGCGCCCCGTCCGCGCGCCTCGCGGCAAGCTCGAGCATCTTTGGCCCAAGCGCGGCCAAAACAAGCGGCACGGGCGGATTGGGTTCCGGCGCGGCGTATTGGGCCGCGTCCATCGCGTCGATGTATTTCTGCATCTGGACGAGCGGCTTGCCGTAATCGCCGCCGCGCATCTCGACGCTGGGCGCGTGTGAAACACCGATGCCGAGCACGAAGCGATCCGGGTAGGCCTCGCCCAGCGCCCGCGCGCCGTTGGCCATCGCCATGGGGTCGCGCGCATGGATGTTCGCGATCCCGGTTGCGAGCGGTATGCGGTCCGTCCCGGCGAGCAACAGCGCGGCGTGGGCCATGGCGTCCTTGCTGCCCAGGCTCTCGGGTATCCACAGGCTGGGATAGCGCAGCGTTTCGAACTGCCGCGCGGCATCGATTTCGTCGCGCGCCGCAAGACGTTGCAGCGCGAAGCTCCAGATGCCAACCCTGCCAAGCAGCGCCGCAAGCCTGCGCCCGCCGTAGCCGCCCAATCCGGTCACCAGTTACGACTCCGGCCGGAGTAGCTCGCGCGTCATGTGCAGGTGGCCGACGTGCTCGCCCAGGTGTGCCAGCGCGTGGCCGAGTGAGTAGGGGGCGGTCCGCGGCTGAGCGCCCAGGCGGTTATTCCATGCTGGAACGCGGCTGAGATTGGGATCCCAGGTAGCGCCGTCGAGCAACGCGAAGCAGGCCATGATCTGCTGCTCCGTCCAATTGGCGAACTCGGCGTCCGCAACTGTCTTGAACTCGGTGTCGCGATCGCGTGGTGGCTGCGGCAGGCCGAACGCGAGGCTCAGCCATGAACGCGTCGAGCCCAGGGAGCGGGCCACGATGACCGCGACCGAGTTGGTGTTGCCGCCGGCCGGCCGCGCATTGAGCTCCTCGCTCCTCAACCCCGTCACACCTTTGCGGATCTCGCCCAGGCTCTCCTGGAGGACCTGGAGCGTGGCCGCTATTACCGGGTCAACCGCCACTGTCAGGCGGGCCGCTCGATCAGGACTTCGTAGTTCGTCTCGTCGACGCCGCGCTCGATCTCAGCCTTGGTCAGCAGCAGGGGCGCGCGACCGTGGCGGATCGTTTCCTCGGTGATGATGCACTTACGGACGTCGGTCCTTTCGGGGATGTCGAACATCACCTCGAGCAGCGACTCCTCGATGATGGAGCGCAAGGCGCGCGCGCCGGTCTTGCGGTTGAGCGCGAGCTCGGCCGCGGCCTCGATGGCGCCCGGCGTGAACGTGAGCTCCACCTTGTCGAGCTGCAGGAACTTCTGGAACTGCCGCGTAACCGCGTTCTTGGGCTCGATCAGGATGCGCATCAAGTCGGCCTGCGTGAGCGCCGATAGCGACACGATCACCGGCAGGCGGCCCACGAACTCCGGAATGAGCCCGAACTTGAGCAGGTCCTCGGGCATCAGCTGCTCGAGCAGCCGCTCGCGGACAACCTTGTCGACCTGTGCCTGGGAGCCAAAGCCCATCGTCCGCTTGCCCACGCGCTCCTCGACTATCTTCTCGAGGCCTTCGAACGCGCCACCGCAGATGAACAGGATGTTCGTCGTGTCGATCTGGATGAAGTCCTGGTGGGGATGCTTGCGGCCGCCCTGCGGCGGAACGTTCGCGACGGTCCCTTCG
>JARXKQ010000199.1 GCA_030271555.1 Chloroflexota bacterium
GGGCATCAGTCGGATGGGCCCGTTGCTGCCTGACGTGATCGGCCAGTCCGCCTGGTACGACGCGTCTGAGGACGCCACGGGCTTCCTGGTCACGGTCACGGTCGGCTCGGGCGATTGCCAGGCAGGCTGCATCGAACAGCACGTATGGCGGTACCACGTCGATTACGACGGCACCGTGACGCTGCTCGGCGATGAAGGCGACGACATTGGCTTGCCCTCGGCCACTGGCAACGCGGATCCCGTCACACTGAACATCGCCTTGAACGCAGGTCCGGTCTGCCCAGTCGTGCGCAATCCGCCCGATCCGGCGTGCGCGCCACGACCCGTGGTCAACGTCGATGTGTTTGTTTACGACGCCGCGCTCAACGAGGTCGGCCGCGTGACGACAGACGAGACGGGCAGGGCTGCGCTGCAGCTTCCGGCCGGCGCCTACTTCGTGGCGCCGTCAATGGTGGCGGACCTCATGGGTCAGGCGGCCGCTCAGGCGTTCGCGGCCGTGGGCGGCGATTCGGTCGGGCTCGTCTTCAGTTACGACACGGGCATCCGCTAGCCGCTCGAACGGCGCGCCGGCAACGCGAACGGGGCGCGGGCAGCGCCGCTAACCTAACCCGCGATGACGGTCGAGGCGGGCACGGCGAGCGCGACACCCAGGAGCCCGGCCACGCGCGACCTGGGCATGAAGGCCACGCTGCTCTTCCCGACGCGCGAGATCGCGCAGCAGTACTACCTGCCGCTGATCTACACCGCGTGCCGGACGTGCTACAGCGAGCTTCAGCCGGACGACATCTTCGAGCGCGCGACCACCGGCCAGGTCGCGACCGACAAGCAGCAGGACCTGATCCGGCGCGTCATCGAATCGGGCCACGGATCAACGATCGAGCACATTGTCTTCACCTTTGGCATCAGCGGCGTGACGCGCACCCTGTCACACCAGCTTGTGCGCCACCGCGCCGGCGTCGCGTTCGACCAGCAGTCGCAGCGTTACCTGAACTACAAGAAGCCGTCGTACATGGTCCCGGGCTCGCTCCAGGACGCGCCGCCCGAGATGCGCGACCACTTCACGGCGCAGATGGACGATTCGCTCGCCTTCTACGGGGAGATGCTCGAAGCGGGCATCCCCGGCGAGGACGCGCGCTTCGTTATGCCCAACGCGACGCGTACCAATCTGATCATGACCGCCAACCTGCGGTCGCTGATCCACATGAGCGGGCTGCGGTTGTGCACGATGGCCCAGTGGGAGATCCGGCGGCTGTTCCAGCTGATCCGCCATGAGGTGTTCAGCGTCTCACCGTTCCTGGGCTCGTTCCTGGCGCCCAAGTGCGTGCCGCTGGGCTATTGCGACGAGGACCGCAACCGCGACGAGCACTGTCCCATCCGGCCGCACAAGGACAATGTCCTCGCGGCATGGGCCGAGAAGAAAGCAGCCGCCAAGGCCGCCGGACGAGACCTGCCGACTATCTAACTCGAACTTCTCGCCCGCCGGCTAGCCAGCGCCGACCTGGCGGACGAAGTTCCGAATCAACGCCTGAAAGCGCGAGCTGGCCTCAGCGGCCGCCGCCAGGACCTCCTCGTGCGACAGCGGGTCGCCCGTGATGCCGGCGCCCGGGTTGGTGACGAGCGACACCCCCACGACGTCGGCACCCGCCCAGCGCGCGACGATTGCCTCGAGCACGGTCGACATCCCGACCGCGTCTGCGCCCAGTGCCCGGAGCATGCGCACCTCAGCGGGTGTTTCATAGGTGGGGCCGGTCAGTCCGGCGTAGACACCCTCTTCCAGGTTGACGCCCTCCGCCGTTGCCGCGCGGCGCATAAGGTCGTTGACCCGTGGACTCCAGACGTGAGTAAGATCGGGGAAGCGCGGCCCCATCGCATCGTCATTCGCGCCGATCAGCGGGCTCCGGCCGGTCAGGTTCAGGTGGTCTGTGATCAGCATCAACGTGCCGGCCGGCCAATCGACGCGGATCCCGCCCGCAGCGTTGCTCAGGACGATCACCTGCGCGCCCAGGCGGCGCATCAAGAGCACCGGCTCGACGACCAGGCGCTCCGAGTGGCCTTCGTACAGATGCAGACGGCCCTGCAGGCACACCACGGGCACGCCGTCGAGATGGCCCAGCAACAGCCGACCGGCGTGGCCCGGCGCCGACGCGGCCGGCCAGCCCGGCAGATCGGCGAAAGGAACCGCGACAGCGTCCGTGAGCGCATCGGCAAGTCCGCCAAGCCCTGACCCCAGGACGATGCCCACCTGGGGCACGAGATCTGTCCTGGCGCGGACGGCGGGCTCGAGCTCGTCGAGCCGCTGGGAGAACGTCGGGGCACTCATTCGCGGAGCATAACGAAGCGTCCGGAGAGACCTGCCGAGCCTCGTTCCGCCTTTGATGTGATCTCAGCGTTCGAGCGTCTCGCGGCCCCTCCGGACAAGAGTTAAGTTAGGGTCGGGCGCCTACCCGGTCAACGCGCTTATCCACCGATTTGGGGCATGCGCGGCACATCTATCCACAATCGCAAACCAGCATGTGGATAACAAAAGAACCCCGCCGCTTGCGCGACGGGGTCCGTTGTGTCGAACTGCATCGACCGCCGTGGGCTAGCCCTTGGCGACGACCGTCTTAGCGTACGTGTCGTGCAGACCCTGGCGGGTCGCGCTCGACGCGGTCGTGTAGATCAGGTACAGGTAGTAGACGAAAACGACGAGGCCAAGGATGAGGCCGATGCCCCAGCCGTAGATGGAGCTCAGCACGGCCGGCGCGCCCAGCAGCAGCCAGCGGTTGATCGCTGCGCTCTGGGACACGGGCTGGCCGCTCGCCGCGTCGCGGATGCTGATCTTCATTACTTTGTTGCCGACGGTGCCGCCCATGCGGGTCCACATGCCGACGAAGTAGGCCGCGCTGACGATCAGCATCACGACGACGGTCGCCAGGCTGCTCATCAACGAAGGCGCCTTAACGCTCACGCCGAAGATGCCGCCCAGCAGCTCCTGGCCGAGGATCCCGGTCGTGATCGAGGCGACGATCGCGCCAACGATGCCCAGGATCAGGAAGTCGATGAACGCCGCGATGGCGCGATCAGTGAAGTCGGCGAGGGCCACGCCGCCCGGGCCGGCCTGCGTGCCGCGCTTGGTCAGATTGTTCGTCCATGACGGCATACCGGACGGCGGCTGCCCGCCCTGCCCGGGCTGGTTCATGCTCACGCTAACTCTCTCCTCCTGTGCGTCGACGCCTATGGTCGAGCAATGTGGGCCCTACGCCGACTTCCTCCCCGGGCACAACCCGGCAATCGGCTCGGAAAGGAGCATAGCGTTCGCCGGCAACTGCGCCCGCACAATTTTGCTGTGAAATCTGCGGCCTCAGCCGCCGATGCGCGACATCTCCACGCGCTGCGGGTCGATCACGGGCAGGCCCAGCCCGTCTTTAGTGGCGCGTGTGCGCAACTCGGAGTAGCGATCGTCGCGCTTTTGCCAGATGGCGCCGATCTGCTTGGCGAGGTCGGCATCGGTGTTCCCGCCGCGCAAAGCCGCGCGCAGGTCATGGCCGATGCTGGCAAAGAGACAGGTGTAGAGCTGTCCGTCGGCGGTCAGTCGGGCACGCGAGCAGTCGTCGCAAAAGGGCTCAGTGACCGAGGCGATCACGCCGACCTCGCCGCTGCCATCGCGGTATGCCCAGCGGTCGGCGACCTCACCGGGATAGTTG
>JARXKQ010000200.1 GCA_030271555.1 Chloroflexota bacterium
CGGAGGAGGCGGTCGAGCGCGCCCAGGCAGGCGACAAGAGGGCACTGGCGGGCCTGGTGTCGGTCGGGCGGTATCTGGGCATCGGCATCGCCAACATGATCACGGTGATCACGCCGGACAAGGTCGTGATCGGCGGTGGCATCGCCGCGGCCGGCGACCTGCTGCTCGACCCGATTCGCGCGGAGGTCGCACGGCGCGTGAAGGTGACGTCGCTCGACAATGTCGCCATCGTGACGGCAGAGCTGGGCACTTGGGCGGGGGCGATCGGCGAAGCGATCCACGGCGCGGAGACGGCGGACGCCGCCTGATGGACCGACTTTCCGGCCGACTCATCCTCGACGACCAGGTCGTCCCGGGCAAACTCACGATCGAGAACGGATTGATCACCGACGTGGCCGTTGGGGCCGACTCGACCGCTGGGGCTGACCCAACCGTCGGGGACACATTCATCAGCCCCGGCTTCGTCGACGTGCATGTCCACGGTTGGGGCGGCCACTCAGCGATGGGCGACCGCGCGGCGCTCGATGGCATGGCGCGAACGCTATTGCGACGCGGCGTCACCTCCTTCCTGCCCACGGCGGTGAGCGCTCCACTCGACGAATTGGCGGCCTTTGCGGATCGCGTGCGTGCGTGGCTGGCCGTGGCGCCGGGCGACGGTGCCGAGCCGCTCGGCTTCAACCTCGAGGGGCCATTCCTGGCGGACTCACGGCGCGGCGCGCATGACCCGGCGTTCTTGGTCGCGCCCGAGGCCGTGAGCCCGGTCCAGATGGCGCCGCTGCTCGACGGTTTGCGGGTCATTACGATCGCGCCCGAGCTGCGCGGCGCGTGGCCGCTCATCGCGTCGCTGGCGCGCCTGGGTGTCGTGGTTTCGCTCGGTCATTCCGCCGCGAACCTCGTTGAGGCGCGCGACGGATATGAAGCCGGTGCGCGCAGTACGACCCATCTGTTCAACGCGATGACCGGCGTCGACCACCGCGCGCCGGGCCTGGCAGTCGCGGCGCTGCTCGACGATCGCGTCTACACCGAGTTGATCGCCGATGGCATCCACGTGGACGCCGCGCTGTGGCCGCTCATCACGCGCCTCAAGCCCGCCGAGCGGCTGCTCCTAGTCAGCGACGCCATCCCCCTCGCCGGCACGGGCGACGGTCGCGGCCGCCTGGGCTCGCTCGAGATCGAGATCGTCGGGGAGCGCGTCACCCTCGCCGGCACGAACACGCTCGCGGGATCGGTCCTCGCCCTGGATGTGGCGGTGCGCAACATGGTCGACGCCGGGATCGCGCTGCCAGCCGCGGTCGCCGCAGCGACGCGCAACCCCCTCGAGCTGCTCGGCATCAACGATCGCGGCCGCCTCGCGGCCGGGCAGCGCGCCGACCTCGTCGAGCTCGACGCGAACCTCAATGTCCGGCGCGTTATGCGCGCCGGCGAGTGGCTCGCCTAAGATCCGGCGGTCGCGCGACTTGGCCAGATGACCGGCAGGCAAGCCTTATCTAGCAACCTGATCCGCTGGCGGGGCCCAGGGAACGCCGACGACCCCATCCGCTGCGCGATCGGACGGTCTGGTCTGGCCAAGCCCTCGTCAGCAGTGCATTGGGCCAAGTCCAACGTGCTACATCGGGCCTAATGCGTCACGACGCGGCACATGGCCAAGTCGCGGGCTCAGCCGGTCAGATAGTGCTCATGTGGCAGACATTTGGCCAAGTCGCCGACGCGCTCGTGGATTAGCGCTCGGCCACAGCACCCACGGCCAAGTGCATCTGGCCAGAGATTGCCCGGCGAGCTACCTCTCCACGGTCGCTGCGGCCATGAGCTCGTTCATGCGGACCTGGTGTACTTCGTGCTCAACATGATGACCCTGGTCGCGCTGAGTCTGCTCGGCGTACTTTCGACTGCGGATCAGATATCACCCGAGGGCGACGGGCTCGGTGATGTTCCGCTCTGCCTCTTCCCGCCTCCGGGGAGAAGTCCTCGTCCATGCCTGGGATTGAACTCGCGGGCGCTTACGCCAGGCTTTGGGCACGGTCGCCTGGGCGTTGCCCGGGCGAGGGTGAGTTTTCCACGATGATTGCCGAGTCACCGGGTGTGACTCAGGGTTGCGCGACTAGCGAGAAACTGGGTGGCGGCGTCAACCTGCTGAATCCGGCCGAGTCATCCCCCATGACTACCAAGTCAGCTTGCGCGACTCAGGTCGCGGATGTGGGCGAGACAGTGAGGGCTCTTTAGCGGTCGGGCATTGCCGCTTGGGTGCGCTCGATGTCGTCGAGCATGCGCACGGTGCCCTCGGTGACCGCCGCGAGGTAGCGCTCGCCGTACTCGGCGGAGGCCTCGCGCGCGTCGCCCCACGCGCCTGAGCGGGTGGCGCGGTAGACCGACCCTGGCGACGAGAAGAAAAACGCGGTGTGGACGGCGGGCACGTTGCGCACCTCCGGGAAAGGTGGCATCTCCGCGGTCGCGTGGTCCAGGTCGACGTAGTCGGGGTTGATCGCCATCACCCCGGAGACCTCGGCCTTGTTGGCGTGGAGGCCTGCGTCGGGGCCAAAGAACTCGGCGGCGGACTCGGGCGCCATGCCGTCCCAGTAGTTGACAACGTATGCGCGCACGCACTTGGGCAGGTTCTCGCCGGCCGACGCGCACGCGTACGCCACGGCGTAGGTGTTGTCGTAATGGCCGTTGACGAAAACGATGCGCATGAAGCCCATCGTCGCGAACTGGGCGCACAGGTCTTCGACGAGCGCCCCGAAGGTTGACATGCGCAGATAAACGACGCCGGTGAAGCCCTTGTGCGGATACGACAGGCCGTATGGAACGCTCGGCGCGACGAGAGCACCGGTCTGCGCCGCGACGCGCCTGCAAACCTCTATGGGGATGAACGTGTCGGTGAGCAGCGGGCCGTGCGGGCCGTGCTGCTCCGTCGAGCCGATGGGGATCAGCACCATCGACTTGTCGCCGCGCGCCGACAGATGCTGCTCGATCTCCGGGTTGGTCATCTCGCCCAGGAACACGGTCTTTGGTTTTGGCATTACGCCCTCCTCAGGCGATGCTGTTGGTGAGCTCGCCGATGCCTTCGATCCAGCAGGTCATCGTGTCGCCCGGCTGGAGATTGTGCTCTGCGAGTGGACCCGCACGATGCGGCGTTCCGGTCGAGATCAAGTCGCCCTCGCGGAGTGTCAGGTGGCGGCCCAGGAATTCGAGTATCTGCGCGATCGAGAAACGCATCAGCGATGTACGCGCGTCCTGAACGGTCACGCCGTTGATCTTGAACGTCAAGTGCAGGTCGGACGGATCCAGCTCTGCGGCCGGAACCATCACGGGGCCGACAGGGCAGAAGCCGGGCATGGACTTGCCCAGCAGCCACTGGTCGCCGTCGAGCCACGGGTCACGCGACGTGACGTCGTTGACGATCGTGTAGCCATAGACCGTCCCAGCGCCACCCATCAGCACGCCCAGTTCGCACTCGCCATCGACATTGGCGGTCACGCTGCGGTCCCACGAGATGGGCACACCGTTGCCGACTACCGACGAGGCCGCCTTGCCGAAGACCAACGGACGAACCGGCCCTACGTCGTTTGGGCTGGCGGGGTCGCGGTAGTTGGAACCGATCGTGTAGATGGCACCGACCCTCCTCAGATCGAGCGGCTGCGGCGGCATCAGG
>JARXKQ010000201.1 GCA_030271555.1 Chloroflexota bacterium
CACCATGCGCTCCGCGCCAGTGATGGGGATGAGCGCCTCCTCGAAGTGCACGACCCCCGCGTCGAGCGTGCGCTGGAACTGGCGTTCCTCCGCGGCGATAACGCTGTGGACCTCGTCGCGCCGATCGGTCAGAAATGGGTACGCGACCTCCATTGCGTCGACGACCACGCCCGACAGCTCGGCCAGGAACGGCTCCAGCCGACCAAGTAACCGGCCGTGGCGCACCGCGCGGCGGAGGATGCGCCGAAAGACGTAACCGCGGCCCTCGTTCGACGGCCGGATGCCGTCGGCGACAAGGAAGGTCAGCGCCCGGATGTGGTCAGCGATGACCTGGTAGCTGAAGCGCTCCATCTCGAACTTCTCTGGGTCGTGACCCAGGAGCGCGCGCATCTTTTCGTGGATGGGCGTGAAGATGTCGGTGTCGTAGTTGGTGGTCACGCCCTGCAGGACGCTCGCCAGCCGCTCGAAGCCCATGCCGGTATCGACGCTCTTGAATGGCAGCGGCACGCGCGGGCCGTCGGGTTGCTGGTCGAACTCCATGAACACGAGGTTCCAGATCTCCAGCCAGCGCGGGCAGTTCTCGTCGTGGTCGGGCACGCAATGCGGGCCTTCTGAAAGGTGCGTTCCGCGGTCGAAGTGGATCTCGCTGCACGGCCCGCACGGCCCGGTGTCCGCCATGCGCCAGAAGTTGTGGTCGTCGCCCTTGTCCACATCGCCCCAGATGGCCATGCGCTCCTCGGGCATGCCCATCTCGCGCCAGTAGCGGCGCGCCTCCTCGTCGTCCTTGTAGGTCGTCGCGCCAAGCCGCTCGAACGGGATCTTGTAGACGGTGGTGAGCAGCTCGACCGCCCAGGCGATCGCTTCCTTCTTGAAGTAGTCGCCGAACGACCAGTTGCCGAGCATCTCGAAGAAGGTGTGGTGCCTTGTGGTCCGGCCGACCTCTTCGAAGTCGTTGTGCTTGCCCGCAACCCGCAAGCAGCGCTGCACATCAACGGCGCGCTTGTACGAGCGCTTCTCGGCGCCAGTCAGCGTCTCCTTGAACTGGACCATGCCGCTGTTGGTGAAGAGCAGGGTCTGATCACCAGCCGGCACGAGTGACGCGCTGGGCACGACCGTATGACCGCGCTCAGCGAAAAAGTCGATGTAGCGCTGGCGGATCTCACTGGCCGGCATGAATGGAATCGCGCCCACCTCGCCGACGGTGCGTTCGGGCATGGCTAAAGAGTAGGCGAAACACGCTCTGGGAACGACGAACCTCTGCTCAGCACTGCTGCCGCCCGCTGGTGATGGGCCTCACACGTCAAACGTCCGCCGATCACATGAGCAGGACCGCGGAGCCTGGCACTGGACGGCCGGCTTTCAACGCCTCTATTACGTCCCGTCGAGGGGTCGCGAAACGAGGTCCCAACGCTTCGATCAGCTGCCCGACAAGCGCCCGGTTGTGGACGCTGTCCGAGAGCACGAGAAGCACGTGATCCACGCCGCCGTCGCGCTCGCGCAGCCGGATGTGGCGGACCAGCGCCTGGATGTCGCGAATTCGGGTGACCGCCTCCACCCCTATGAGCTGCGCCCCGATCCGAAGCAAGACGTCCCACGAGCGCTGTCCGGCCGTTGGCAGCAACGCCTCGCGAATCACCCGATATGGAGCGGCGACTGATGCGAGAAACCGGGCGATCAAGGCCTGCGATGCGCTGTCGCGGATGGGGTCGCCGATGCGATGAAGGCGGACGCTGACCTCAAGGCCGAGGACCGATGCGATCTCGACCAGCCGAACAAGCGCCACATTCGGGATGGCGAAGCGCTCGAGCCGGTTCAGCTCCGATTGCTGCCATTCGAGCGCCTTGGCCACGCTCCGTTGGCTGACGTTGGCGGTCTGCCGCTCCTGACGCAGCTCGGTCACAACGGTGCGGACCAGTTCTCGACCGCGGCGCTGCCCTCTTTGCTTGCGAGTTTCGCGAGTTGCCACGGAGACAGGTTGACCGGCGCCCCTTACCACCGCCTTATTCGGACATTTGACGTGCAGTGCCCATCAAGTCGGCAAAAGGGAGCGAAGGCCTCCGCACGAGTGCGGCGTAAGATGGCGGCTCATGTCGGTCGAGTCGGTCGGGCAGGATTGCCCGCGCTGTGGAGCCGCCGCACCGTCAGACGCAAAGTTCTGCATGAGCTGCGGTCAGTCGCTCGCGCCCGCGGGCGACGAGGCAATGGCGGCCGCCCTACAGGCGCGTCTCGCCGCCGCCGCACCAACGCCACTTGTCGAGAAGATGCGCGCGGCCAAGCTGACCGGCGAGCGCAAGGTTGTCACCGCGCTGTTCGCGGACGTGGTGGGCTCGACCACCCTCGCCGAGTCGATGGACGCCGAGGATTGGACGCAGATCATCAACGAGGCGTTCGACCTGATGGGCAAGGCGATCTTCCACTACGAGGGCACGATCGCCCAGCTCCAGGGTGACGCGCTGCTGGCGTTCTTCGGCGCACCGGTCGCGCACGAGGACGACCCGGAACGCGCCGTCCGCGCAGCCCTGGACATGGTCGAATCGATCAACGAGTACGCCGCGCAGCTCAAACGGACCCACGGCATCGACTTTCGCATCCGCGCCGGCATCAACACCGGGCCGGTCATCGTGGGCAACGTGGGCTCTGACCTGCGCTACGAGTACACGGCGCTGGGCGACGCGGTCAACGTCGCCGCTCGTGTCCAGACCGCCGCGCAGCCCGGTGACGTGCTGATCAGCGCCATGACCCAGCGCCACGTGATGACGACCTTCGACTTCGAGGACCTGGGTGGCGTCCAGGTGAAGGGCAAGTCGGAGCCGGTCCATCTCTACAAGGTTGTCGGACTCCAGGCGCAGCCCGGCCGGAAGCGCGGGCTGGAAGCAGTCGGCCTGTCGAGCCCCCTCGTCGGCCGGAACGCGGAGCTCAAGACGCTCACCGATCTTTTCGCCGTCGCTCGCGCCGGCCGGGGTCGGCTCGCGGTGATCCTGGGCGAGCCGGGCCTGGGCAAGTCCCGACTTCTGGCCGAGTTGAAGGCGGCGATCGGCGCCCAGCCGGCCGCGGTCGACGCCGCGCCAGGCAGCATCGAATGGGTCGAGGGGCGCTGCGTGACCTACGGCCGCGCCCTGCCCTATCACCTCGTATTCGACCTGGTCTGGTCGCTGCTGGGCATTCGCTCGGCGGATGTCGAGAGTGTGCCTCGGCGCGAGGTTGACGATCGTTTGACCGCCCTGTTGGGCGACGAGGCCAAGGATGTCGCGCCGTACCTCGCCCACATGCTCGGTATGGCGCTGACTCCGGCTGATCTCGATCGCGTACAACTCGACCCGTCGGCCCTCCAGGGCCGCTACGTGTCCGCCATCGCGCGCGTCGTGCACGCGCTCGCCGACAAAGGGCCGCTCGTCCTCGTCACCGAAGACATCCACTGGGCCGACCCGGCGTCGGTCGAGATCCTCGTGCAGCTGGTGCCGCTGCTTACGCCGCTCCCCGTGCTCGCGTTGTTCGTCGGCCGCGTCGAGACGGACGCGCCCGGCTGGCGCCTGGTGACGCAGATCAAGGCCGGCCTCGGCGATGCCGTGACGGAGATCCGGCTGCAGCCGCTCGACGACAGCTCGAGTCGCCAGCTCGTATCGAACCTGCTCGAGATCGAGTCGCT
>JARXKQ010000202.1 GCA_030271555.1 Chloroflexota bacterium
CCACGCGACGCCGGACGCGGTTGACGTCCGTGCCGCGCGCTGTGATCTCGTCGCCCTCGATCCAGATGCGCCCGGCGTCGATTTCCTCGAGCAGGTTGATGCAGCGCAGCAGTGTCGACTTGCCGCTGCCTGACGCGCCGATGAGGCACACGACCTCGTGTTCGGCCACTGTGAGATCGATGCCGCGCAGGACCTCGAGCGCGCCGAACGATTTGTGCAGCCCCTCGACCTTCAACGCGTCGCGGTTCACGTTCATCGAGCCGCCCCCGCGAGCTGCCGGCGCCGATCACGCGCGACGAGCCAGTCGACGAAGCGCGTCATCGGGATGGTCATCACCAGGAACAGCAGACCGCAGGCGAGGAATGGCGTCAGATTGAAGCCCGCGCCGGACACATTCTGCGTCTGGCGGAATACTTCGATGACACCAATCGTCGATACCAGCGCCGTGTCCTTCTGCAAGCCGATGAAGTCATTGAGCAGCGGTGGGATCACGCGCCGGACGGCCTGCGGCAACACGACGTAACGCAACGCCTGCAAACGCGACAGGCCGAGTGATCGTGCGGCGGCATCCTGCGAGGGATGGACGCTGAGGATGCCCGCGCGGTAGACCTCGGCGACGTACGCCGACCAACACAACACGAGCGCGAACATGCCCAGCACGAACACGTCATTGGTCAAACCCGGTATGCGCAAGCCCGGTACACCAAAACCGATGACGTAGATGACCAGGATGCTTGGCAACCCGCGGAAGATGTCCGTGTAGACGATCGACATCAGGCGAAGCGGAAAGAATGCGGGCCCGGGCAGGTTGCGCATCACCGCGAGGACCAGCCCGAACATGAGGATGAAGACTTCTGCCAGCAGGAAGAGCTGGATGTTCTTCCAGAGCGCCTTGGCAATTCCTGGGAATGTCTTGTCGAACACGACGGACGAGAAGAATTGCCGATGCACCGCCTCCCAGCCGGGCGAGGTGATGACGACATAGCCGATCAAGCCAAAGACGATGACCGTCGACACCAGCGCTACAACCGCGCCGCCCCCGGCACCTCGCCCGAAATCGAGCAGGCGCGAACCGCGGTGGCCGGCGAGCTCCGGCGGGGTCGCGGGCGCGACCCCGCTCATGGCTTTACCGAGTAGTCAGCGACTACTCGAAGAAAGGAACGTCCTGACCGGTGTTGATCCACTCGTCGAGGATGCCCTGGAGCGTTCCATCCGACTTTATCTGGGCGATCGCCTGGTTGACGCAGGTCACGAGCGGGTTACCCAGCTCGAGCACAGCGCCGACTTCGTCAGGCGTAGCCGGCGGACCAAACTGGCCGACGATTGTGCCTTCGGGATCAGGCGTGTCGAAATTCTCCAGCTCGGCATCACGCATGTAGAACGCGGTCGATAGGTCGACGATGATGCCATCGACCAGGCCGTTCTGGAGTGCCGTCAGGGCATCGGCGTTGCTGTTGTAGGTGGTCGGATCGGCGGTCGGCTGGATGACGTCGGTGATCAGCTGCAAGCTGGTCGTGTTCGCCGCCGCGCCGAACTTGAAGGCCTTGAGATCGGCCAGCGTCTTGGCGCTCGTGATCGCGTTGGGCGTGAGCGCCAACAATGACTGGTTCGAGTCGAAATAGGGATCGCTGAACGTCACCGCCTGGGCGCGCTCCGGGCGGATCGAGATCTGCGCCATGTGGAAGTCGAACGGCTTGGGACCGGGCGCGTACGCCTGCTCGAACACCGGGTTGGCGACCCAGTCAACCGTGTCAGGCGTGAAACCCATGGCGGCCGCGATCGCGTACGCGGTCGCGCCCTCGAAACCGTCCATCGAATAGGGCTCGGCGCTGAAGTCCGTGCTGCTCCAGGGCGAGCCGTCGGCGGGCTCGGTGTCGTATTGCTGGGAAGCATCGCCGCCCCACCATGGCGGGAACGCGGGGATGTCGGTGCTGAGCGTCAGCCGACCGGTGTTCTTCGTGGCCGGGCTGGCGCAGGCGTCGGCAACTGCGGTAGGAGTCGGGGCAACCGTTGGCGCCGTGGTCGGAGTGGCTGTCGGCGCCACGGTGGGTGCGGCCGTCGCCGTTGGTGCAGGCGTGGGCGCCGGACTCGGCGTGGCGGCGGGGCCGGCACACGAGGCAAGCAACAGGACCACGCCACTGATCGCCAGGAAACGAATCGATCTCATCGCTCACTCCTCCTAGATGGGGAGGCGCGAGGATAGCAAGGAAGCCGGACTATTGGAGCGCGGGCACTGCGTCGGTGTTGGTGATGTATTCGCTGATGTACTCGTCGATCAGGCCCTGCCGGCGGATTTCGTCGACGGCTTCGTTGACGCACGCGGTCAGCGGGCTTGACCGCTGCAGGACAACGACGAAGTCGTCCGACCACGCCGACGGGGCGAACTGCCCAACGATGACTGCTTCCGGCAGCGGTGGTGGGTTGTTGTCGCCCTCGTGCCAGCTGTCGCGCATATAGACCGCGACATTGACATTGACGACCAGGCCGTCGACCGACCCGTCGCGCAGTCCAGCAATCGCCGCCGCGAGGTCGGCAAAGGGCGTCACCGGCGCGGCAGGTTTGACGACGCTAGTGACGAGCTGTCCGCCCGCGCTGCCGGCGACGGCGCCCAGCCTGTAGGTCGCGAGCGAGGCGACCGACGTCGCGGTCGCGATTGATCGGCCGCTGAGCGTCACGACGGCCTCTCTGGATGAGTAATACACATCGCTGACATCGACCGCGTCGGTGGCGACGCGCGAGGCCACTTGGGCGATGGCCAAGTCGAACTCCTTGGCGCCCGCGGCCAGCGCATCCGGGGCCGAAACCTTCACCCAGTCGATTTCGTCGGATTCGAAACCGAGCGAGTTGGCGAGCGAATACGAGACGCCGCCCTCGAAGCCTTCCATTGCGTACGGGTTGCCCTGTGTCCAGCCCGACCCGCCGGCCGGCATGTTGATCGTCTCCTCATTCGGATCGCCGCCCCACCACGGAGGCGTGCCCGGATCAACAGTGCCCAGGGTCAGGCGCGGCGAATGCTTGAGCGCGGCTGTGATCGACGCCTGATCGGCGCACGTCAGCGCGGCACCCGAGGGAATGGGGTCGAGGCGGCTCGATGAGCACGCCGCGAACACCGTGGGGGCGAGCACGAGGGCAAGGGCAAGTGGCGCAAAGGTGCGCTTGTGTCGGGTCATGTGGCCGCAGGTTAGGCCGCGCGGCCGCCATCGCGCGCTGACCCAATTGGGCCGCGCGGCGCCAGTACTCGCGGCGACTACGATCGAATGAACCGAATTGGCGCGGGCCGCATCTAATCAATGGGGCATAGGCAGGAGGGCGAATGGACCGCGCGCTCGTGGAACGCGCTCGAGCGGGCGATGCCATTGCCTTCGACGAGCTAGCGCGCGAGAGGTAGTCGAACACCGTCGCCGGTCGCTCGCAGCAAGACTTTCTCTTTCGCGTCCGCGCCACCCTCGCTGGTCACGTCTCCAACCGCGGCATCGCCGAACTTCAGCGGCAATTCCGACCACGCCTTGCCGAGCACTCGGACCGAGTATTCCGCCTCGATCCGCGCGACATCTTGATCAATCTTGGCACGGTAACTGGCGGCCGAAATCACCGCCGCTACGGGCGGTTGGCCGGGTTGTTCGCCGGGCTTGTTCCAGAGCTTGAG
>JARXKQ010000203.1 GCA_030271555.1 Chloroflexota bacterium
GGCATGGTGGGGGCGGGGGGGGGACGCGCGGCATGGGCGGCAGCTGGCGAAGCTGCACGGCCGGATTCACTCCACATTGGGTTGGGCAACCGAAGTTCCGCTACCTATTCCGGGCGACCAGCGCGCTTGGGATGCCCTGATCCGCGGCCCTGATTGGCGTTACGGGATCGAAGCTGAAATGAACCCGATCGATGGCCAAGCAATGCTGCGACGACTCCATCTCAAGCAGCGCGACGGAATCGTCGATGGAGTCATTCTGCTGTTACCGGACACGCGTCAATCACGGTTGTTCAGACGCGAATTCGCCCACGAATTGGCCAGCGTCTTTCCCGTCCGCGGCACGACGGCGCTGCAACTGTTCGCCGCCGGACTCGACCCCGGCGGCAGCGCGGTCATCGTCCTGTAGCGGGAGGCTGGTGACACTCGGACTAATCTGCCGTCATGCGCTTCAAGACGACGCTCAGGCAGGCCGAGGGCAGCACCGCCACCGGGATCGTGATCCCGCCTGACGTTCTGGCTGCGCTCGGCGCCGGCAAGAAGCCGCCGGTCGCGATGGTGGTCAACGGCTACGCCTACCGGGGCACCGTCGCGACAATCAATGGCGACTACATGGTCGGTTTCAGTGCCGACCACCGCGCGGCGAGCAGCATCAAGGGCGGCGACCCCATCGAGGTCGACATCAAGCTCGACACCCAGCCAAGAACCGTCGAGCTACCGGCCGACTTTGCCGCAGCCCTCAACGCTGACATCCAGGCCAGACACACGTTCGACAAACTGTCGAACAGCCTCAAGGGCTACCACGTGACCCAGGTGACGAGCGCCAAGTCCGACGAGACCCGCCAACGGCGCATCGAGAAGTCGATCGCCACGCTCCACGCAGGGAAGCCGCGCTAGCCGGGCGTCGCCGAGGGATCCGTTCGACGCAGGAGGATGCCCAGGTACTGCTTCCACGGCCCGACCGCGGCATCATGCGAGCCGGCCATGCCGGCGAAGACTTGGGCGGTGTGGTCAAGGTCATGCACCGCCCACGTGTTGAGCAGCTGCTCGAGCGTGACCTCGCCCATGGCCGGATGCAGGCCGCGCTTCGAAAGATCGTCCTCGCCAACGATTGCTTCGAACTCGGCGATGCTCCGCGCGCGCAACCGGGTGAACCGATCGAGCAGCTCATCGAGTGACGCGTCGCGGTCGCGCTCTAGCATCTCGAAGCGGTCGAACGGATCGAACGCGCGGCTGGTGCCGTGCTCGAGGATGCGCTTCGCCCGCTCCAGGTAGTTGCTCAGCTCGCCGCTGATGAGGTGGCCCACGACGTCGCGCGGCCGCCAGCCGTCGGGGGTGTCGGGCGTGTCCGTCCACGTATCGGGCAGACCGGCCAGCAAGGCGTGCAGCACGTTTGGTGTGCGGCGCAGCACGGCCAGCGGCTCGGCAATCCGATCAGGCTCGCTCATTCGGCGCTGGCTCAATCGCTGATTTCCCACGACTTCTTGCGCGGCAGCGCGGCCCACTCGTCGCGCAATATCGACATCAGCTCGGCGTCGATGTATCGGCCGTGCTTGTACACCGCGTGGCGCTCGACGCCTTCCAGGGTGAAGCCACTCTTGTCGTACGAGCGCCGAGCGCGCTTGTTGAAGTCGTACACCTCGAGCCACAGCCGTTCGAGGCGCAGCATGCCGAAGCCAAAATCGATGATGGCGTTCATGGCATCGGTGCCCAGGCCCTGACCCCAGAGCTCCTTTTCGCCGATTGAGATGCCGATGCCGGCGCCGCCGTTGACGTAGTCGATGGCGAAGAGGGCCAGGGTCCCGATCGGCCGGTCGTCCTCGAGCAGGCAGATCACGAAGTGGTACGCGTCCTTGCCCTGGTGCTCGAGCATGTTGTCGTACCACTTCTCTTCCATGGCGACGCTCATTGGCGCGCGCATGCTCAGGAAGGTCAGCGTTTCGCCGTCGTTCAGCCAGCGCACGAAATTGGGGATGTCCGACCGCTCGTCTGCGCGCAGGTAGACGCGCTCGCCGCGGATGATCGGTACGGGCCGCTGGTCGCTCATCGCTGGGGCTCGGTCGGCAGGCCGGAGCGGGTCCAGTCGCTGTAGGAACCGGCGTAGAGGATCGGGTCGGGCAGGCCGGCTTGGCGCATCGCCAGCGCATTGTGGCAGGCGACGACGCCGCTGCCACACGAAGTCACGAAAGGCTTGCCCGTGGCCAGCGCCGCGAATCGCTCTCGCAGCTCGCTCGGCGCCAGGAAGCGGCCGTCCGCGCCAACGTTGCCGCTTGCCGGCGCGGACACCGCGCCTGGGATGTGCCCGGGAATGAGGTCAATCGGTTCCGTCTCGCCGCGATAGCGCTCACCTGCGCGCGCATCGAGCACCGTCACGTAGTCCAGCCTCGCGGCGAGGTCATCGCGCTTGATGACGTGGTGCCACTCATCGCCAAGCTCCAGTGCGGCGTGGGGATAGTGCGGCTCGTCTGTGGCGAGTGGTAGCCCCGCCGCCAGCCACGCCTGCACTCCACCGTCGAGCACCGCTACGCCGCCACGATGGCCAAGGTTGTCGAGCATCCACCACAGTCGCGCGGCCACAGTGCCGTTGGTGTCGTCGTAGCCCACAACGAGCATTTGGCTGGCGATGCCCAGCATTTCCATCCGTTCGCGGAACGCGGCTGGCGTCGGCAACGGATGGCGTCCGGGCGCGCCAAGCCCGCGGGGATCGCTCAGGTCGGTCTCGAGGTCGGCAAAGATCGCTGTCGGAATGTGCCCGGCTTCGTATGCGGCAAGGCCGGCGTCGGGCTTGTTGAGGTACCAGCGGACGTCGACGACGCGGATGGTCGCGGCCGCGTTTGCCTGGCCGATTCGCGCGGCCAATTGGTCGACGCTGATGAGGCTCATGAGAGCGGCAGTATGAGCGCGCGAGCCCGACGTGCGCTGCGCCTATAATTCGCGCCGCTCCCCGGTCATCGAAGCCGGGCGACGCGTGCGTTCCGGCGTAGCTCAGTGGTAGAGCGGGCGGCTGTTAACCGCTTGGTCGTAGGTTCGAGTCCTACCGCCGGAGCCACTTTCCCCGAGTGGATCGACCACTTCGGCTTCTTCCGGACGACTCCCGACTATTGCTTGTGCGGGACGCGTGACTGATTCGGTGACTGATTCCTCATCGCCAACCCGGCAACGTGGACGGACTCGCCGGCACCAGTAGGCTGCAGCGCCCTGCCGACGGACAGATCCTGGCAAGGCACCCTCCCCAGCTGCATCTGCCTGGGTGTTGAGCCCCCATAACCAGGCGGGGCAGGAACCAGATCCCTGAACGACGCCGGCTTCGGGGCTACATCGTCTTGGGCGGCGTGAGTGGCGAGCGGAAGCGTTGATCTTGATGTTGACGTTGACGTTCGACGACCCGAAAGCCATGCGCGCGCTAGTGCCCGCGCGCCTACGTCTCGTAGCTGACGAGCGCGCACACCACAGGGCGCGCGCACGCTACATCGTTCGAGCAGACGTCAACCGATGCTATCCGTCGATCTACACCCACTCGCTGGCGTGGGCGGCGCATACGAAGCCCGTTGCCAAGGCAAACCCGACAAGCAAGAGCCCGTATGGGAACGAGCTTGATCGGCATGTGCGATCCGGTCAGGGCAAGCAGACGGTCGGGA
>JARXKQ010000204.1 GCA_030271555.1 Chloroflexota bacterium
GTCCTGTGGGTGCGGGTAGTCGGCGATCCAGGACAGCGTCCAGATCTGCGGGGTGTTCTGGGTCTCCACCTGGTCCGAGTAGCCGTTGAAGTCGAGCGCCTCGACGGTCACACGGACGCCCAGGTTCGCCTGGAGCTCGGTCACGACCGTCTGCTCGTAGCCCACGCCGTATGTCGTCAAGGTGATCGGTGGCAGCCCCTGGCCGCCCGGGTAGCCGGCCGCCGCCAGGAGGCGGCGCGCGTCATCGGGGTTGAACGACGGCTGGTAGTTGGCGTCGTCGCGACCGGCGATGCCGCGCGGGATCATCGACGTGGCGGGCACTCCGCCGCCCAGGCTGAACATGTGCTGCCAGTCGACCGCCTCAGCGAACGCCAGCCGAACGTTGGGGTCGTCGAACGGCTTGATCTGCGTCGTGAAGCCGTAGTAGTTGATCGTCAGCCCATCGGTGCTGCGCAGCTGCGGACCCAGCTGGGCGTCGTACTGGACCCACGCCTCATCGCCGGCGCCGATCCCGACATAGTCGATGTCGCCGCTGGTGAACATGTCGGTCGCGTTCTGGCCACCGAAGTCGGTGACGAGGTCGATCTGATCCAGCGTGGGCATGCCCGCCCAGTAATTGGCGTTGCCCGACAAATGAATGACGCCCGATTGGCTCGTGTCCGGCACGTACGCGCCAGAAACGACGTCGGGCGGCGACTGGTCCAGCTGGCCGATCTCGGACGGCGGCACGACGGCCAGCGACGGCGAGGATGTTGCGGCGATGAAGTAGGCGGCCGGGTGGGCGAGGTCAACCTGAACCGTCGCGTCCGTTGTCGCGGTCAGGCCAACTGCGTCGCGCCCTACCTGGCCGCGCAGGTAGTCGTTGGCGCCGTTCACGTCCGCCAGCAGCGTCGCGAGCGGCGACGGCCGCGCGGGGTTGAGCAATGCCAGCCACGAGTCGACGACGTCCTGGGCGCGGAGCGCCGAGCCATCGCTGTACGTCAGACCGGGACGCAGCTGGAACGTGATCTGGCGACCGTCATCGCTGACCGACCACGTCTGCGCCAGCGCCGGCTGGGCGCCGCCGTTCGCGTCGAACGCGGTCAGTCCCTCGAACACCTGCGCCAGGACACTCGCCGTACCCGCGTCACCGGCCTGCGCCGGATCCCAGGTGAACGGCTCGGACGACGCGATTCGCGCATCTGTTGGTCCGTTCGCAGCAGCCTGTGGCGTGGCGCAACCCACCACGACCAGTAAAATCCCAGCGAGAAGCGCCAGAAGAGATTTAGACACGGAGTCGAGAGTCTACCGGCCGCACGAGCGTGCCGCGTTACGGGTGGTTGCTGCTCAACTCGGTGATGTACAGCGTGCCGGAGATGTATTCGCTGGGCGAGTAGCTGCCGATCCAGATGTCATACCAACCGCTCAACGGCGGGCTGAAGTCGATCGACGGGTTGGTCGTCCCGAATTCGTCGTCGGAGCAATGCCACTGGCTGGCCGTGTCGTTGATGATCAGCGTCGCGTCGTCACCCGGGGTAGTTGCCACGAAGTAGAAGCGCAGCATCGATTGCACGCCGGCCGTGTAGTGGACCTCGTAATCGGGATTCGGCTCCGCAAAGCCCGAGCACGCGTCACCCAGGTAGCTCACGTCGATCGGTCCGCCAGAAACGATGCTGACCGACTTCGGGTCGTCCAGGAAGCCTGACTGGAGGTCTTCAAGCGAGCCGTAGCGCGCTGCCTGGTTGGGATCGAGCGCCGTGTCGGTCGAGGATGCGGTCGGCTCCACGGTCGGCTCCACAGTCGGGGAATCGGTCGGCGGCGCCGTGGGCGGCAACGTGGGCGGATCGGTCGGAGTCGCTGTGGGGGTCGCCGTGGGCGGGGCAGTCGGCGGCGCCGTTGGAGTTGCTGTTGGCTTAGGAGTCGGGGCCGGGGTCGCAGTTCGTGCCGGAGTCGGTGCCGCTGTGGGGCTGACCGCGGGCGCGACCGTGACGCAGCCGGTAATGGTGCGAGCGACGGCCACGCTGAAAAGGCCTCGCGCAAATCGACCGAGGTCCATGGGTGACGACCCTCCTACAGGTGCAACGGTCGGCCGCGCGGCCCGCCGCGTCAAGAGGCGCGCCAGATTCGTGCTCATCCACGCTCGCGGCCGTAACGTAGATATCGACATGAAGACCTTTGATCCCGCCGAGCTGCGGGCGCGGCTGACGCCGCTTCAGTATTCAGTGACCCAGAACGCGGACACCGAGCGCGCTTTCACCGGCATGTACTGGGACAACCACGCAGAGGGCACGTATCGCTGCGTGGTCTGCCAGGAGCCGCTGTTCGAGTCGGGCACGAAGTTCGAGTCGGGCTCGGGCTGGCCCAGCTTCTACGACGTCGCCCAGAGCGGCAAGGTGAACCAGAAGACCGACCGAAAGTTCGGCATGACGCGCACCGAGGTCACCTGCGCCAACTGCGGTGCCCACCTGGGCCACCTCTTCCCTGACGGGCCGCGGCCGACCGGATTGCGCTACTGCATCAACTCCGCTTCGCTCGACTTCGAGCGGCGCAGCGCCGGAGCGCCTGAGGCTTCCTAAACTCCCGCCGGCGATCGCCGAATCATGGAGGACGCTGACCACCGCCCGGATCTAGTGGGCGAGGATCTGGATGTTCTCGTAGAACGTGTCGCCCACGTTCTGGTGATCTGACGGCGTCTGGACGTAGTTGATTACCCACGGCCGAATGAGCGAGATGGCCTCGCCGTAGCGCAGGAACAACGCGGGCGCGTCCTGGACAAGGAGCTGCTCCGCCTGGTGGTAGAGGGGAAGCGAGACTGCGTAATCGGCTGCATGGGCGCCCTGGTCGAGCAACGCTTCGAATGCCGGGTTGCAGTAGGTGGAGTTGTTGTAGCGCGAGTCGCAGGCGAACGTCTCGCGCAACTGGTTGTCGGGGTGCGGGAAGTCGGCACCCCAGCCGTCACGCGCGATGTCGTAGAAAGCGGTCCGATCGGGCCGATGTGTTGGGAACAGGCCGAAGTCGGTGCAGCGAACGTCCAATTGATTCCCGCTGAACCCCAACGCATCGCGCCAGTGCTCGGCCATGTACATGACGCGTACATCGTGGCCGGCGTCGCAGTTGTAGTTGAAGCGCATCGGATCGAGCATCTTTACCCACGCCTTCGTGTGCTGGCACTTCGAGTCGCAGTTATCGCTGGCCGGGGGAACGTCGGCCGGGTCAGGCTCGGCCACTCCCAGTTCACCAAGCGCCGTCGCCAGGTTCGCCAGGGCTACCTGAGGGTTGAAAGGCAGCGGGGTGGTTTCCGCCGTGTAGGTCGGGAAACCCGAGACGCCCGGCATCGTAGGGCTGAAGGCCGCCACGCCGACACCTGCGAAGGCCTCGGCGATCATGTCGGCCTTGTCGATCGCCTGTGTCAGGGCTTGACGGAAGTGGACGTTCTGCATCGGCGAACGTCCAACGACATCAGCCGTGACGGCGTCGTTCGCGGGGCACGGCTGGATCTGGATCCACACCGTTGACTGGTTGCAGTTCGCGAAGTCCCAGTACTCGATGGTGAGCCGGCTGCTGCGATTGAGCATCGTTCTGTAGTCACCGATAGTCAGCACGTCCAGGAGAGAGGACGGAACCCCGACTT
>JARXKQ010000205.1 GCA_030271555.1 Chloroflexota bacterium
CCCGCCGGGGCGTCCTTGAGCGCGCTGTGGCGGTAGGTCAGGGCAAGGCCGTCGCGATCGATGGTGACCTCAGCGTCGGCCTTGAGCACGCCGGCTTCCACGAGGATGGCGCGGACATCCGACTCATGCGCCCCGGCGTTGGCCCAGACCGCACCGCCGACTGTCCCGGGGATGGCCAGGCCGAACTCCAACCCGGACAGACCCTGGTTTTTGGACAGCGTGGCCGCCTTGGCCATTGGCATGCCCGAGTCGGCAGTGAATCGGTTGCCTTCGAAGTTGTGCTGTTCGGCGCGGTTGTAGACGACGAGGCCGCGCATCCCCTTGTCGCTGATCACGAGATCCGAGCCGCGGCCCAGGATGAACAGTGGGATCTCGCGGGCGCGGGTAAAGCGCACGATGGCGCGCAGCTCAAAGAGATTGTGGACCTCGGCAAAGAGGTCGGCCGGACCGCCGACCCGCATCGTGCTGAACCGCGCGAGCGGCTCGTGGCGCGAAGTCTTGACGCCAATCCGGCGCTGGATGTCAGTGCCGATGCGCGTGAGATCGGCGTCAGTCAACGGCGGTGCCGCAGCCATGCTCACGCCGCGGCCCGCGAGAGCCGCTCAACCGTGGCCGCGTCCGGCAGCGGCCGGCGCTGGGCAAGTGCCATGACCAGCTCGGCGACCGCGTTAGCGGCGCCGGGCCGGCCGAAGCCACGGGCGGCGTCACGCATCTTCTCAAGGTCGGCCGGCCGCGCGAGGAGCGTCGCCGCGTCGATGATCTGCGCGGCGTCCAGGTCTTCGTCGGGCACAATCTTCGCCGCGCCGGCGTCGGCCAGCGCGCGCGCGTTGGCCACCTGGTGGGCACTGGCATGCGGGTAGGGCACGACCACCATGGGCAGCCCCAGCGCGCTGGCCTCGGCGAGCGTCGAGGAGCCGGCCCGGCCCACGAGTAGATCGGCCGCGACGAGCGCGTCGGTCATCTCCGCGCGCAGGAACGGGTATGGCTTGTAGCGGCCCCGTCGCTCGGCCGGCAGTGCCTCGCGGGTCTTGAGCGCCTCCGCGTACGCTGGCTCGCCGGTCATATGCAGCACGCTCGCGCTCTCGACGAGCGTGGGCAGCGCGTCCCACACCGCGCGGTTGAGCCGGCGCACCTGTTGCGAGCCGCCAAAGACGAACAGCACCGAGGTCTCCGGCTCGAGCTCGAGCGCGGCACGCGCGGCTGCCCGATCGTGGCCGGCAAATGAGCGGATCGGCGTGCCCGTGAGGTAGCACGGACCCGGCAGCCGCGCGCACGTCTCAGCAAAGGACACGGCAAGCGCGCTGGCCAGCCGTGCCGACGCGCGCACGCTCCTACCAGGCACGAGGTTGCCTTCCCACATCAGCGCGGGGATGCGCAGCGTGGCCGCGGCCGCGACGACTGGGATTGCGATGTAACCGCCTGTCGTGAACACGACGTCGGGCCGGCGCCGCGCGAGCTTGGCCAGCGCCTGCGGGTACGAGGCGCCAAGGCGCATGGGGTCGAGCACGGTGTGGACTGACCGATCAACGGTGCGCAGCGAGCGCAGCGCGAGCAGCTCCAGCGGGTAGCCCTCTGCCGGCACGATGTTCGCTTCCAGGCCGCGCCGCCCGCCCAGCCAGCCGAATTCCGCCTCAGGCGCCCGCCCGCGCAGGCTGCGCGCGACGGCCAGCGCCGGATAGACGTGGCCGCCGGTGCCACCCGCGGCGATCAGAATCCGCATCGTTGAAAGTTCCTCGGGGCAAGGTCTCGCGCGAGATCGAAAGGAGAATACCCACCGCGGCGAAGCTAACGAGAAGCGAGGTCCCGCCGGCAGAGACGAACGGCAGCGTGATGCCCGTGACTGGCAGTAGCACGACCACGACCGCAATGTTGATGAATGCCTGGAACGTCAACCAGCCGGTGATACCGATGGCCAGCAAGGCCCCGAACGTATCTGGTGCGGATAGCGCGATGCGGATGCCGCGGTAGGCCAGCAGCAGGTAGCAGGCAATCACGGCGATGCCGCCGACGAAGCCCAGTTCCTGCGCCACGAGGGCGAAGACGAAGTCGTTCTGCGCCGCGGGCAGGTGCAGCGCGCCGGGCTGACGGCCCTCCCCCAGGCCAATGCCGAACGGCCCGCCCATGCCCATTGCCAGCAAGCCCTGGACGGTATGGAAGCCGATGCCCTGCGGGTCGGCCCAGGGATCAATGAAAGCCTTGACTCGGGCCAGCTGGTACTGGCTGCTGGTCACGTAGAAGGCCAGCGCGGCGACGCCGATCGGCGCCATCGCCGCCAGCTGCAGGATGCTGCCGCCGGCGACAAAGAACATGGTCACCGCCGCCATTGCAAGCACGCCGGTGGTGCCCAGGTCGGGCTCGATCATCACCAATGCGAGCGGCGGCCCAACGATCAGCATGAACGCGAGGAAGCCGTCGCGGAACGACTTGATCTGCGAGCCCTTGCGCGTCAGCCAGTGCGCCAGGTAAACCACGAGCGCCAGCTTGGCGAACTCGGCCGGGTGCATCTGGGGCAGTGGCCCGATCTTCAGCCAGCGTGTCGACCCGCCGACCTCGACCGGTCGGAGCGGTCCAATCGGCGGCAGCATCACGATCACCAGGAGCGCCAGGGCGATGAGGAAGCCGGCGACAGAGATGAGCCGCAGGTAGCGATAGTCGGTGCGCATGATCAGCACCATGGTCACGACGCCCAATACGCCCCAGACCGCCTGCGGTCCGGCCAGCGCGAAGGGGTCGCCGTTGCGGATGAGCGAGTCGACGCCTGAGCTCGAGTAGACCATCAAGAGGCCCAGCGCGGACAGCGCGATGATGCTCAGCATCAGCAGGTAGTCGGGCTCATGGCGCTCGCGCTGCGGCCCGCGGTTGTTGAGCTGCTGTGGCGCCGGTCGGCGCAATGCCGGCCGCGTCGCGGGGCGCGTCCTGATCCGCACCATGCCGCTCATCGGTTTGCGTTCCTGATTGCCGCGCGGCGGGCGGCAAGGTCGCGCACTGCGGCCTTGAAGGCGGCGCCGCGGGCGGCGTAGTCGGTGAACATGTCAAAGCTGGTCGCGGCCGGGCTCATCAGCACGGTCCCGCCGCCCAACTCGGTTGCGATGGCGTGGCCGCGATCGATCGCTTGCTCGAGGGTCGCGGCGCGCTCGATGTGCGCGGCGCCGTTGGCACCGAAGAGCGCTTCAAACTCGTCCGCGGCCTCGCCTATCAACACCACCGCGGCCGCGCGCTGTGCGACCTCCCGTGCGAGTTCGGTCATGTCGAGGTTCTTGCCCCGGCCGCCGGCGATCAGCACGATGGGCGGCTCGAACGAACGCAGCGCGGCGATGACCGCATCGGGCTGGGTGCCCTGCGAGTCATTGATGAAGGTGACGCCGTCGAACGACGCGACCGGCTCCAGGCGGTGCTCGACGCCCAGGAAGTTCGCGGCCGCGCGCCTGATCGCGTCAGGCGCGATCCCGAACAAAAGCCCAACAGCGACCGCCGCGAGCGCGTTGCTCACGTTGTGCCAGCCCGGAATCAGGAGCTCGCCGGTGGGCATCACCCGCCGTCGCCGGTCATCGACGATCCAGTCATCGACGACGCCCAGCCCGCCGGGCAG